>NZ_JBFUHU010000003.1:0-53282 GCF_056402235.1 Cellulomonas sp. P4_B5_2 | reverse complement strand
CCTCGGGGGTCGACAGGTGGTCCGGACGGACGAACGCGGAACCGCCGCCCTGCACGAACGGGTGAACCGCGTTGGGGCCGAGCAGGGCGATCCGGGTGACGTCGTCGGGTGACACCGGCAGCGCGTGCTCGTCGTCGCGGAGCACGACCATGGAGCGGGAGACCAGCTCGCGCAGCACGCCACGCACGTCCACGTCGGCCACCCGGTCGCGGCTCGCACCCGACGGCGCCACGCCCTCGAGCGCACCGACGCGCTGGGCCAGCCGGAGCAGTCGGAGCACCTTGGCGTCCAGCAGCGACTCGCTGACGTCCCCGGCACGGACCGCGTCGAGCAGGCCGTCGCCCCAGGGGCCGTCCGGTCCGGGCATCTGCAGGTCGAGGCCACCCTCGGCGGCAGCCGCGACGGACTTGGTGGCCACCCAGTCGCTCATGACGACGCCGTCGAAGCCCCACTCGTCCTTGAGCACGCCGGTCAGCAGGGGGCGGTGCTCGGCGGCGGTCGCGGCGGTGGTCCCGTCGTCGATCCCGGAGTACGCGCTCATCACCGACCACGCCTGGGCGTCGTGCACCAGCCGCTCGAAGGGTGCCAGGTACACCTCGCGCAGGGTCTGCTCGTCGACGCGCGACAGGTAGCTGGTGCGCTGCGTCTCGGAGTCGTTGGCGACGAAGTGCTTGACGCACATGCCCACGCCGCGGTCCTGCGCGGAGCGGACCACGTGCACCGCGATGTCGCCGGTGAGCAGCGGGTCCTCGGAGTAGCACTCGAAGTGCCGGCCGCCGACGGGCGTGCGCTGGAGGTTCACCTGCGGGGCGAGGACGACGTCGACGCCGTGCCGGCGGGCCTCGGCGGCGAACACGTGGCCCAGCTCGTCGGCCAGGTCGACGTCCCACGTCGCGGCGAGCGCGCTCGGGGCAGGGAAGCTGGCGGACGTCTCGTCGGCGGAGTCGGAGACACCGCGGACGCCGGCCGGACCGTCGGACACGTGCATGGCGCGCAGGCCGATGTGCGGGATCGCCGTGGTGGACCACAGGCCGGCGCCGACGACGAGCCGCGTCTTCTCCTCCAGGCTGAGGGCAGCCAGGATGGTCGAAAGGTCTGTGGCGGGCCGTTCAGCCGTGGGCGGCTGGGTGGCCGTGTCGAGTGACACAGCAGGGTTCTCCGATCGGACAGCGTTGTCGTCTGCCGAGAATGAAACCACAACTTACTGACTTGTCAGTAAGTGGCAAGATCACAGTATGGTTTCGGTCATGGACGACGCCGTTCCCCCCGCAGCCGCGCCCAGGCGCCGCGCGCGGCAGCCCCGTCAGGCCACGGCAGACCGCCGTGCGGAGATCCTGCGCGCCGCCGCGATCACGTTCGGGTCCAAGGGGTACAACAACGGCTCGCTCGCCGAGGTCGCCGAGCAGGTGGGGATCACGCACGCGGGGGTCCTGCACCACTTCGGCTCCAAGGAGCAGCTGCTGGTCGAGATGCTGGAGTACCGGGACAAGGAGGACGTCCGCGACCTCGAGGGCCAGCACATCCCCGGTGGGCTCGGCCTCTTCCAGCACCTGGTCCGCACCGCGCGCATGAACGTCGACCGGCCCGGCATCGTCCAGAGCTACTCGGTGCTCACCGGCGAGTCCGTGACCGAGAACCACCCCGCCCGAGGATGGGTCACCGACCGGTTCCGCGTGCTGCGCGGCGAGATCTCGGACGCGGTGATCGCTGTCGGTGAGGGCAGGGTGTCCCGGGAGACCGCCGACTGTGCCGCCAGCGCGATCATCGGCGTGATGGACGGTCTGCAGGTCCAGTGGCTGCTCGACGACGACGTCGACCTGCCCACCTCGACGCAGTTCGCGATCGAGGCGATCCTCGCGGCGGCGCTCCTCGGCGACGACCGCCCGCACACCCTCGACTGAGCGATCCTCAGCCAACTCACAGGTTCGGTCCAGGGCCACAACAGGTAACCGGCCCAGTCTTGGGGTCATGACGACGACCATCAGCCACCGCCCGGACGCGCTCTCCCGTGCCGACGGATCCCCTGTCCGTGCTCTGGTGGTCGACGACGAGCCGACCCTCGCCGAGCTGCTGTCGACCGCCCTGCGCTACGAGGGCTGGCAGGTCGACCACGCGCTGACCGGCCACGCCGCCGTCCGCGCCGCCAAGACGCTCGACCCCGACGTCATCGTGCTCGACGTCATGCTCCCCGACCTGTCCGGCATCGACGTGCTCCGCCGGGTCCGCGCCACGCACCCGAACGTCCCCGTGCTCTTCCTGACCGCCAAGGACGCGGTCGAGGACCGGATCGCCGGCCTGACCGCGGGCGGCGACGACTACGTCACCAAGCCCTTCAGCCTGGAGGAGGTCGTCGCGCGGCTGCGTGCCCTGCTGCGGCGGACCGGTGCGGTGTCGTCGCGCGAGGAGGCCGTGCTCGTCGTCGGCGACCTGCGGATGGACGAGGACAGCCACGAGGTGTCCCGCGACGGCGAGGACATCCGCCTGACCGYCACGGAGTTCGAGCTGCTGCGCTACTTCATGCGCAACCCCAAGCGCGTGCTGTCCAAGGCCCAGATCCTCGACCGCGTCTGGCAGTACGACTTCGGCGGCCAGGCCAACATCGTCGAGCTCTACGTGTCCTACCTGCGCCGCAAGATCGACAAGGGCCGCACCCCGATGCTGCACACCCTGCGCGGGGTCGGCTACGTGCTGAAGCCGTCTGTCTGATCGTGCCCACTCGTCCACGCTGGACGCTGCGCCGGCGCCTCGTCGTGATGGTCGTCGCGCTGGTGGCGATCGTGGCGGGCGCCATGGGCACCGTGTCGACGCTCGCGCTCCAGGGCTCCCTGGTCGCGCAGCTCGACGAGAAGGTCACCGCGGCTCACCGGCGCGCGGCGGACTTCCCGCGGCAGGGCACCCAGGACCCGGGCGAGGTCTTCGCGGCCCCGCCCGGCACCGGTGACTTCCGCCCGGGGCAGGACGCCGGCACGGTCAACGTGGAGCAGCCCGCCGGCGTCGACCCCGCCGACCTGACCGTGTTCCAGGMCGGCTACATCGACGACGACGGCACGCCGACCGCGCTGACCGACGCCCAGACCGTGGAGATGCTCGCCGTCCCGACCGACGGCGACGCGCACACGATCACCCTGACCGGGCTGGGCAGCTATCGGGCGGTCTCGAGCATCGACGCCGATGGCACGACGACGGTCACCGCCCTGCCCACCACCTCGGTGTCCAGCACCGTCACCACGTTCGTCGTCGTGGAGCTGGTGGTGGCCGCACTCGCCCTGCTGGTTGCGGCGGCCGCCGGCCTGGTGCTCGTGCGCCGCGAGCTCCGACCGCTGGACCGGGTCGTCGGCACCGCCAACCGCGTGGCACAGCTCCCCCTCGACCGCGGTGAGGTGGTGCTCGCCGACCGCGTGCCCGCGCAGGACACCGATCCCGCCACGGAGGTCGGGCAGGTGGGTGCCGCGCTCAACCAGCTGCTCGGGCACGTCGAGCAGGCCCTCGCGTCCCGGCACGAGTCCGAGTCGCAGGTGCGCCAGTTCGTCGCCGACGCCAGCCACGAGCTGCGCACCCCGCTGGCCTCGATCCGCGGGTACGCCGAGCTGGTGCGCCGCTCCCCCGACGAGATGCCCGTCAGCGCGCTGCAGGCCATGTCCCGCGTCGAGTCCGAGTCCCTGCGCATGACCGCGCTGCTCGAGGACATGCTGCTGCTCGCGCGGCTCGATGCGGGGCGCCCCCTGGCCTCGGAGCCGGTGGACCTCACCGTGCTGGCCATCGACGCGGTGACCGACGCGCACGCCGCCGGCCCGGACCACGACTGGCGGCTCGACCTGCCGTCGGACGACGACCTCGAGGACGCCCTCGTGGTCGGCGACGACCACCGGCTGCGCCAGGTGCTGGCCAACCTGCTGTCCAACGCCCGGCTGCACACGCCCGCGGGCACCACCGTCACCGTCCGCGTCCGCCGCGCCGGGCAGCAGGTCGTCGTGCAGGTCGCCGACGACGGACCCGGCATCCCGCCCGCCCTGCGCGAGAGCCTGTTCCAGCGGTTCACCCGCGGCGACGCCTCCCGCAACTCCGCCAGCGGGTCCACCGGTCTCGGGCTCGCCATCGTGCACGCGGTCGTCACCGCCCACGGCGGCACGATCACGGTCGACAGCGGCCCGGGGACGACGTTCACGGTCACCCTCCCGGCGGCGGCCAGTCCCGACCGCACTCTCGCGCACGCCTAGCCGCCGGGCCGGTCTCGCGAGAACCTGGACGAGTTCTCGACCCTGATCCGGAGGAATGACCATGGCGGACCTCAGCAAGGCGTTCAGCGGGTTCTCGACCGACGACGTCCCGGCGGCGAAGGCGTTCTACGCCGACGCGCTCGGGCTCGACGTCACCGAAGAGAACGGGATGCTCTCCCTGCACTTCCAGGGCGGCCACGACGTCCTGGTCTACCCCAAGGGGCCGGCCCACGTGCCCGCCACCTACACGGTGCTGAACTTCCCGGTCGAGGACGTTCCCGGCACCGTGGCGGAGCTGCGCGGGCGCGGGGTGCCGTTCGAGCGGTACGAGGGCACGCCGGTGCAGACCGACGACGACTACGTGTTCCGCGGCGGGGGTCCGCTGATCGCGTGGTTCACCGACCCGGCCGGCAACATCCTGTCGATCATCGCGGCGAGCTGACTGCCGGGAGAACGACCTGGGACGCGTCCCCGGTCGTTCTCGGTCGTCAGAGCGGGAACGCGTTGTAGAAGTCGACGATCTCCGCGACCGGGCCCGTGACCTGGAAGACCGCGGAGCCGTTGGTCCAGACCGCGATGCCGGTCCCGTCGCCCGCGTCGCTGATCGTGTATGTGCCGGCCGCAGCCCCGCCGGCCGTGACCTCGCCGGTCTGCGGGAGGGTCGGACCGGTGGGCGACGCGGACGGGTCCGGGGCGGGTGCGGCCGGGACGGCGGCGACGAGGCTCGCGGCGAACGCGGTCGCCTCCGCGGGCGTCTCCCACTGGCCGGCGCGGACCGTCACGGTGCCGCTCCCGCCGTCGGAGTACGTCTCGGTATAGGCCTCGATGGCGCCCGCCGCCTGCCACTCGGCGTCGGGGACGGACGTCGCGAGCGCGTACTGGAGCACGGTCGTCGGAAGCGCCACGGCGAACGCGGTGGTCGCGGGCCGGGCGACCGGCTCGAGCGTGGGCGTCGGGGACGGCAGGAGGATGGTCGTCGCGACCGCGGGGGGCGCCTCGTCGGTGTCGCCGTTCGAGCTGACGACGATCCCGACGACGATCGCGGCGACGACCAGCACGACGACGCCGATGATCGCCGGGATCAGCCAGCGGGGACGACCCGAGCCGGCGGGCTCGGCGGCGGCGGGCTCCTCGTCCGCGCGCGGCGCAGCGAACCCGGTGGGCGGCCCTGCGGTCGGGCCCTGAGGTCCCGGCGAGGCGGGCGGCACCGGCGCCGTCGGGGGCTGACGCTGCACCGCCTCCCAGTTCGAGATCGGCGGCACCGGCTGGCCGACAGGTCGTTCGGGGCCGGGACGGCCGGTGTCGCTCATCGGGGCTCCCTCGTGCATCGCGTCGCCCGAACCCTCGTCGGACGCCCCGCAGCCTACCTACGCACGCTCATCCCACGACGTCACGACGCCGGAACGCGGCCAGCCCGGCGCAGATCAGCCCGACCGCGACGACGACCAGGGCCAGCACGGGCGGCCAGTCCATCGGCTCGGCCGGCAGCTGCGGGGTGTACGTGAAGGGCGAGAGCACGTCGGACCCCTCGGGCAGCAGCCGGGCGAACATGCCGAGGACGCCGACGTACGTGACGTAGGCCCAGACCAGGCCGAACGCCCGCGGGGCCACGCCCATGACGACGACGGCGACGCCGAGCACGATCCCGACCGCGGGCAGCGTGACCGCCGCGGCGCCGACCATGCGCCCGACCCAGGCGTCGTCGTCCAGCGAGATCGCCGCCATGACCCCCATCAGCAGGCCTGCGGCCAGCATCATCACGATCGCCGCGACACCGGCGACGGCGACCTGCGCCCCGAGCCAGCGTGCGCGGGACACCGGCCCGGCGAGAACGAGGGCGCCGCGTGCCGCTGTCTCCTCCGCCCGCGCGGCGCTCACCGCGGTCGCGCAGTAGGCCCCCGCGACGACCGCGAGGAACACCACGTAGAGCGCGAAGGCCGACGCCGCGGCGCCGGTGGGCCCGGTCGGGAACATCTGCTCGAGCCGCGGCTCGCTGGAGATGAAGTCCACCAGGGCCCCGGCCAGCAGCCCGATGAATCCGCCCATGGCGACGATCCCGACCCCCCACGCGAGGATCGAGCCCGCCTGGCGTCGCAGGGTCAGCGCGACCATCCCCGAGAGGCGTTCCGAGGCCCGCGCCGGGCCCACCCGCTCGGCCAGCAGACCGGTGCCCAGGTCGCGGCGGCCGACGAGCCAGAACGCCACCGCCACGAGCGCGAGGGCCACCACGAAGCCGATCGCCAGCGGCCAGAAGCGCTCGTCGACGTAGGCGCGCGTCGCCTGCGCCCACCCGAAGGGCGACAGCCAGGTCAGCACGCTCGTGCTCTCCGGCCCCCGCACGTCACCGATCGCCCGCAGCACGAACGCGACCCCGAGCGCCGCCATCCCGAGCGAGCTGGCCGCCCGCCCGTGCGCGGTGAGCTGGGACGCGACCGCGGAGATGCCGGCGAAGACGAACCCGACCATGACGATCCCGCCGGCGAGCGCGACCGAGCCCACCGGGTCGAGCCCTGTGCTCAGCAGGGCGAGGAACGTCAGGCCGCCGACCGCGAGGGTCGCGACCGCGGCGGCGACGAGCCCCGCGACCACCGGCGCGTCCCGGCCGACGGGCGCGGACCGCACCAGCTCGAGCCGGCCGTCCTCCTCCGCCGCGCGCAGGTGCCGGGTCACGGTGAGCAGCGCCATGATCGCGACCGGCACCATGACCCACAGCCCGAGCTCGTTGGCCGTCATGGCGCCGACGGTGTAGTCGTCCAGCCCGTAGCCCGGTCCGGCCAGGGCGGTCGCCGCGGGCGACGAGATGAGCTGCGCGCGTGCGGCCAGCGACTCCGGCGACGAGTACAGCTCCGTGAGCGCGTTGACCGACACCTGCGTCAGCCCGGCCACCGCCACGGCCCAGACCGCGGTCCGCCAACGGTCGAGGCGCAGGGCGACCCGGACCAGCCCCGCGGTGCCGGACAGCTRGTTCCCGCGTGCGTCGACGACGGTGGTCATCGCGATCCCTCCGGGACCCCCAGGGTCGCCAGCTCGTCGCTGTACTCGCGCAGGAACAGGTCCWCGAGGGTCGGCGGGTGCGCGGTCAGCGACTGGACGCCGAACGCGGTCAGCCGCGCGAGGACGCCGTTCAGCGAGGCGGTGTCGACGTCGACCGTCAGGTGGCCGTCGTCGCGCTGCACGTGGTGCACGCCGGCCAGCGCGGCCAGCGCGTGCTCGGCGTCGTCGGCGTCGCGAAGCCCCGCCGTGACGGTCGTCCGCGTGAGGCTGCGGAGCTCCTCGAGCGACCCGCTCTGCACCGCCCGGCCCTGCCGGATGATCGTCACGCGGCGGCAGAGGGCCTCGACCTCCGCGAGGATGTGGCTGGACAGCAGCACGGTGCGCCCGTCGGCCGCCGCCTCCTGCACCACCTGCTGGAACACGGCCTCCATCAGCGGGTCCAGGCCGCTGGTGGGCTCGTCCATGAGCAGCAGCTCGACGTCCGCGGCGAGCGCGGCGACGAGCGCGACCTTCTGCCGGTTGCCCTTCGAGTACGCACGGCCCTTGATCCGCGGGTCCAGCTCGAACCGCTCGACGAGGGCGTCGCGACGGCGGGGGTCCAGTCCGCCCCGGAGCCGGCCGAGCACGTCGATCGACTCACCGCCGGACAGGTTGGGCCAGAGGGTGACCTCGCCCGGCACGTAGGCGAGCCGGCGGTGCAGCGCCACGGCGTCCCGCCACGGGTCCCCGCCGAGCAGCTGCAGGTCTCCCGCGTCGGGCCGAAGGAGCCCGAGCAGCACCCGGATCGTGGTCGACTTGCCGGCCCCGTTCGGTCCGAGGAAGCCGTGCACCTCCCCCGTCCGGACCGTGAGGTCGAACCCGTCGAGCGCGCGCTTGGCGCCGAACGTCTTGACGAGTCCGCTGACCGCGATGGCGTCGGTCATGGCTTCTCCTTGTACTGCAGGTAGGCGTCGAGATAGGCGCTGTCGGTGAACAGGCCGTACGTGTAGAGCTCGAGGCCGGGGAGCATCGAGGCCCTCGTCAGCTCGTCGATGGCCTTGGCGGGGTCGTCCGTCCCGCCGTCCAGGAGGCTGCGGACGATGTAGGCGAACAGGGGGGCGTACTCCTCCACGCGCGCCAGCATCCCGATGGTCTCGGCCGGTGACCCGTTCGTGATCGCGGCGGACTTCTCCTCGCGGACCACCCGGAGCACGTGCTCGTCGCACTCGGCGCGCAGCGCGTCCTTGGAGCCGAAGTGGTGGATGACGAGGGCAGCGCTCACGCCGGCGTCCTCGGCGATGGCGCGCACCGGCGCACGGAACCCGTCGCGCCCGAAGCGTGCGACGGCCGCGTCCCGGATCCGGGCGCGGGCGGTGAGGTCCTCTGAACGCACGTTCACCAGACTAAACACTCGTTCAGTCGCGTGGCAAGGGCGCTCTGTCAGAGCCTGCGGCTAGCGTGCGGCGCGTGACCACGACCTCCTCGAAGCGGCCCGACCGCAGCGCGCGTCCGGCGTTCCGTTGCACCGAGTGCGGGTGGACCGCCGGCAAGTGGGTGGGCCGGTGCGGCGAGTGCCAGGCCTGGGGGTCGGTCCTCGAGGACACCGGCCCCGGCGGCGGTGCACCGCGCACGGTCGCCACCTCCCCCACGCGCTCCCCGGCCCGGCCCATCGACCAGATCGACGTCGAGACCGCACGGGCGCGACCCACTGGGGTCGACGAGCTGGACCGGGTGCTCGGCGGCGGCCTCGTGCCCGGCGCCGTGGTGCTCCTGGCCGGCGAGCCCGGCGTGGGCAAGTCGACCCTGCTGCTCGACGTCGCCGCCCGAGCCGCGCGCACCGGGCGCAAGGTCCTGTACGTGACCGGCGAGGAGTCGGCCGCGCAGGTGCGCCTGCGGGCGGGCCGGATCCACGCGCTCGACCCGCAGCTGCTGCTCACCGCGGAGACCGACCTGGGCACCGTCCTGGGGCACATCGAGCACGTCGACCCCGACCTGCTGGTGCTCGACTCCATCCAGACGATCGCGTCCGCGCAGGTCGAGGGCACCGCCGGTGGGGTGTCCCAGGTGCGCGAGGTGGCCACGGCGGTGATCCAGGCCGCCAAGGCCCGGGACCTGCCCGTCGTGCTCATCGGTCACGTCACCAAGGACGGCTCGGTGGCCGGACCGCGCACGCTCGAGCACCTGGTGGACGTCGTCTGCCAGTTCGAGGGCGAGCGCCACTCCCGCCTCCGCATGCTGCGCGCGACCAAGAACCGGTACGGCCCCACCGACGAGGTCGGCTGCTTCGACCTGTCGGAGTCGGGGATCGTCGGGCTGGCGGACCCCAGCGGGCTGTTCATCTCGCAGGCGCTGCACGCGGTCCCGGGCACCTGCCTGACCGTGACGCTGGAGGGCCGCAGGCCGCTGGTGGTCGAGGTGCAGTCGCTCGTGGCGCCCAGCGCGGTGCCCAACCCCCGGCGGACCACCAGCGGGGTCGACAGCAGCCGGCTGGCCATGGTGCTCGCGGTGCTCCAGCGCCGGCTGGGCGCCCGTCTGGCCGACCAGGACGTGTACGTGTCGACGATCGGGGGCGCCCGGGTGGTCGAGCCCTCGGCCGACCTGGCGCTGGCGCTGGCCGCCGTGAGCTCGCGGGAGAACGTCCCGCTGCCGCGCGGTCTGGTGGCCATCGGCGAGGTGGGGCTCGCCGGTGAGATCCGGACCGTCTCCGGCGTCGGTCGGCGGCTCGCCGAGGCGGCGCGGCTCGGCTTCACGCGCGCGATCGTGCCGGCGGGGGCGCTGGACGGCGCGACGCCCCCGGCAGGGCTGACCGTCCTCATGGCCGCCGACCTGGGAGAGGCCGTCACCGCGGCCGGTCTGGTGCCGGATCTCGCGGGCAGCGCACGTCGCTGACGTCGATCGCCAATTCCTCTTGACCGGTATAGAGGCTTGGGTTACTTTATCGGTACAGAAGAGATCGAGACCGACAGGAGAACCCTGATGTCGATGGACACCCCTCAGTTCGGACTGCTGTTCGGTGTGACTGCGGCGCGGCACGAGGCCGAGAGCGCACGGCCCTGGGCACCCGAGGTGCCGGAGCCGGAGCGCATCCCGCGCGTCCGCCGGGCCCGCGCACCACGCACCCGCCGCAGCCTGGCCGGTGCGCTGCACCACCTGGCCGACACCATCGCCCCCGCGAACGGCTGCGAGGGCTACCCGGCGCGATGATCGCCTCGCCACCGGGACCGGCCCCGGCGACCTACCCTGTCCCGCATGGAGCGGAACAGGGTGGCGTCGTGTCCCGGGTGACGCTGCAGACGATCGCCGACCGCGTGGGCGTCAGCCGGATGACCGTGTCGAACGCGTTCTCCCGGCCGGACCAGCTCTCGGCCGAGATGCGCCGCACGATCCTCGCGGCCGCTGCCGACCTCGGCTACGTCGGCCCGGACCCGTCGGCGCGGGCACTCGCCCGCGGCACCACGGGTGCGGTGGGCGTGCTGCTCACGGAGTCRGTGGGCACGGCGTTCCGGGACCCGATCGCCGCGGCGTTCTTCGGGGCCGTCGCCGAGGAGCTCGCCCCCACCGGGATGGCCGTCGTGCTGCTCCCCTCGACGGGCTCGGAGGGCATGATCCCCGCCCGCGACATCCCGATGGACGGCGCGCTGGTCTACGGGTGCGCCGGCGACTACCCCGCCGTCGACTGGCTGGTGAAGCGCCGGCTGCCGCTCGTCTTCGTCGACGGGGAGCCGGTGGCGGGCGCGGCGAGCGTGCTCCTCGACGAGCAGCACGGCGCGCGCCTCGGCGCCGAGCACCTGCTCGGCCTGGGGCACCGACGGATCGGCATCCTCACCATGAACGTGACCGTTCCCCCGGGGCTCGCCCCGGACCCGTCCGCCGCCGGGTCAGGGTTCGTGGCGCGCGAGCGGCAGATCGGCTGGATGGACGCCCTCGACGCGGCGGGTGTGACGCCCGCCGTGATGGAGGTGCACGACAACGCGGAGCCGTACATCTCGGAGGGCGCGCGGGCGCTGCTCTCCGGCGACGACCGACCGACCGCGGTTCTGTGCTTCTCCGACCTCATGGCCGCCGCCGTCGTGCACGCCGCCGAGGAGCTCGGGCTGCGCGTCCCGGAGGACCTGTCGGTCGTCGGCTTCGACGACTCGCCCCTCGCCCGTCGTCTGCGCCCGGCCCTCACCACCGTCCACCAGGACTTCGCCGCCAAGGGCAAGGCCGCCGCCGCAGCACTGACCGCGTCGATCGCGCGGTTCCGCGCGGGCGACGGCCCCGAACCGGAGCACCACCGGATCCTCGTCGACCTGGTGGTGCGCGACAGCACCGCCCCGCCGCGCTCCGCCTGAGCGTGTCGAACGAGCGAACCCTCGTCCGTCATGCGGGTCGTGACGGCCGTTGACCCCGCCCATCGTTACCATGCAACCGTGCCGTCGCACCTGCACGCCTCCGATGACCTCCTGAGGTCCACGCTCGCCGCCGTCGCCCCGGGTGGCGAGCTTCGCGACGGTCTGGAGCGGATCCTGCGCGGGCGGACGGGCGCGTTGATCGTCCTCGGGTTCGACCAGACGGTCGAGAGCATCTGCTCGGGTGGCTTCGTCCTGGACGTCGAGTTCTCCGCGACCCGCCTGCGCGAGCTGGCCAAGATGGACGGCGCCGTCGTCGTGGATGCGGGCATCTCCCGGATCCTGCGCGCGGCCGTGCAGCTGCTGCCGGACGTGACCATCGAGACGTCCGAGTCCGGCACCCGGCACCGCACCGCCGAGCGCGTCGCCAAGCAGACCGGCCTGCCGGTCGTGTCGGTCTCCGCGTCCATGCGGATCATCGCCCTGTACGTCGGCGGTCAGCGGCACGTCATCGAGGACTCCACGACCATCCTGTCCCGCGCCAACCAGGCCCTGGCCACCCTCGAGCGGTACAAGTCGCGGCTCGACGAGGTCAGCGGCACCTTGTCCGCGCTGGAGATCGAGGACCTGGTCACGGTCCGCGACGTGTCCGCCGTGGTGCAGCGCCTCGAGATGGTCCGCCGGATCTCCGAGGAGATCGAGGGCTACGTCGTCGAGCTGGGCACCGACGGTCGCCTGCTCACCCTGCAGCTGGACGAGCTGGTCGGCGGCATCGGCTCCGACCGGGCACTGATCATCCGCGACTACGTCGACACCAGCCGCCGGGACGTGGACTCGGTGCTCGACGAGCTGGCCGAGCTGGACTCCACCGAGCTGCTCGACAACGCGCGGATCGCCAGCGTGCTCGGCCTGCCCGGAGGTGGCGACGCGCTCGACGCGGCCGCCGGACCGCGCGGCTACCGGCTGCTGTCCAAGGTCCCCCGCCTGCCCGGCGCCATCGTCGACCGGCTGGTCGCGCACTTCGGCGGGCTGCAGAAGCTGCTCGCCGCGGGCATCGAGGACCTCATGGCGGTCGACGGCGTCGGTGAGCAGCGCGCGCGGGCCGTGCGCGAGGGGCTGTCCCGGCTCGCCGAGTCGAGCATCCTCGAGCGGTACGTCTAGCCCAGTCCGAACACCGCGGGCGGGGCGCTCGTCCCGGCCAGGTTCAGCTGCGCCGAGTACGTGCCGGCACCGGGAGCCGGGAGTCCCTGCGGGCAGCCCTCCGCCGACCGGACGCGGTTCCAGGCGAACGACGTGGTGTCGGTGAAGCCCGCAGCGAGCAGGAGCGTGCGCTTCTCCGTGCCGGGGACCACGCAGTCCCGGTTGGACCACACCCGGTCCGCGCCGGACGTGATGACGATCTCGCGCTGGACCTCACCCGCGTCGACCAGGCAGGCCTCCGCGCCGGTGTTGGTGATCGAGACCGTGAACGTGGCGCTCACCCCCGCCGCGAACGACACGGCGTCCGGCGTCATGGCCAGGACCAGGCCCGTGGGTGCGCAGCTGGCCAGGGCCGGCGTCTCGCTCGGCGTCGGCTCCTCGACCGGCGGCGTCGACGTGGTCTGCGCGTCCGGTGCCGGGTCCTCGTCCGACCCGCGCCCGGCGACCAGCCAGACCACCACGGCGAGGACGACGAGCGGGATGCCGAGCACCACCAGCCGACGCACCCAGTAGACCCGGGCGGGGAGGCGTCGCGAGTCGCTCATGCGTCCTCCGGACCGGTCGGCTGCGCCGCGCGATCCCGCGGCGCGACCACCGTAGAGGCAGGTCCGCCGACCCGCGCGGCGGACGCGCGGACGCGCTCAGAGAGCGAGACGAACGATCGCCCGGCCGTCCTTCGGCCGCGCCACCACGTCGAAGTCGGCCGCCAGGAAGAGGCTGACCGTCCCCCGGTAGAGGTCGGCCGACGAGAGCCTGCGGGCGCCCGGCTCGAGCGGATACCCCTCGAGCGTGTGGGCGCCGGATGCCCGGGCGTGCTCGACGGCCGCCGCGAGCAGGGCACCCGCGACACCCTGTCGTCGGAACCCCGTCCGCACGACGAAGCAGGTCACGGCCCAGATCCCCGGGTCGTCGAGATCCGCCTTGAGCTCGCGCGTGGTCATCGACGGGCTCGTCCGGATCCGCGGGAACTCCGACCGCGGCGCCACGGACGCCCAGCCGACCGGGTCACCGTCGAGCGTCGCGACCACGCCCGGGCTCGCTCCGGGCTCGCTGATCCGGGTAGCGAGCCGACTCTGCAGCTCCTCGACCGACATGGCCCGGTACTGCGAGTTCGGCACCCGGTCGAACTGGCAGAAGCACCGGCCGGGGTCACCCGGACCCTCGAGGACCGCGACCGCGTCGTCGACGCTCGCGCAGGGCGCCGCCCGCAGCTCAGCCATGCGACCACGGTAGCCACGACCTCGGACAGCCTCCTGTCACCGCGTGAGGCAGGATGCTGCGGTGCCGCCGTCCCCCGCCCAGCTGCGCGAGCCGGTGCTCGCCTGGTTCGACGTGCACGCGCGCGACCTCCCGTGGCGCGCCGCCGACCGGACGCCGTACGGCGTGCTGGTCAGCGAGGTGATGCTGCAGCAGACGCCGGTGGTCCGCGTCGAGCCGGCGTGGCGTGCGTGGATGTCCCGGTGGCCGACACCCGCGGACCTCGCGGCGGCCCCGACGGCCGACGTGCTGCGCGCGTGGGACCGCCTGGGCTACCCGCGCCGCGCGCTCCGGTTGCAGGAGTGCGCGCGGGCGATCGTGGAGCGGCACGGCGGGGTCGTCCCGTCCGACGAGTCGTCGCTGCTGGCGCTGCCCGGCATCGGCTCGTACACCGCCGCCGCGGTCCTGGCCTTCGCCTACGGACGCCGGTCGGTGGTGCTCGACACCAACGTCCGGCGCGTGCTGGCCCGCGCGGTCGACGGAGCCGCGCTCCCGGCCCCGAGCCAGACGGTGGACGAGGTCCGCCGCGCCACCCGGTACGTCCCCGAGGACCACACGACCGCCGCGCGCTGGGCCGCCGCGTCGATGGAGCTGGGCGCCCTCGTCTGCACCGCCCGGTCCCCGCGCTGCGACGCCTGCCCGGTCCGGGACGTGTGCGCCTGGTACGCCGCCGGACGGCCCGCCGACGAGCACGCCGGACGTCGCCGGACCCAGTCGTTCGCCGGGACCGACCGGCAGGTGCGAGGACGCGTGATGGCTCTGCTGCGCGAGGCCCTCGGTCCGGTCCCCGCCGCTGCGGTCGACGCGGTCTGGCCGGACGCCCCCCAGCTCGCCCGCTGCGTCGACGGGCTGGTGGCCGACGGGTTGGTCGCGCGGGACCCGGCCGTCAGCGACGACGACCCCCCGACGTACCGGCTCCCGTCCTGACCGCGTGGGACGATGCGGCCATGCTGACCTCCGCCGACGTGCTGAACCAGAAGTTCGCGGCCACCAAGTTCCGCGAGGGCTACGACCAGGACGAGGTCGACGACTTCCTCGACCGCGTCGTCGAGACCTTGAAGGAGCAGGAGGGCGCCGGCCGTGCGGCGAAACCCCTGACCGCATGGGACATCGGGCAGGTCCGGTTCCAGACCACCAAGTGGCGCGAGGGCTACGACCAGCAGGAGGTCGACGCCTTCCTCGACCGGGTGCGCGAGCAGCTGACGGTCGACGCCGCACCGGCGGCGGAGCCGGTCCCCGTGTGGCAGCCCGCTGCGACGCCGGCGATCTCCGGGTCCGCGCTGGTGCTGCACCTGCAGACCATGCGGGCCACGCGGCCGGCCGGTGCCCCGGACACCATCTCCGTCCGGCTCCCCGACGGCACGCTGCGCCCGGTCACCGACCTGCGCAACACGGCGGACGGCATCGAGCTCGTCGTCGGCTGACCTCCCGCGGCTACCGCCGCTCCCACGTCTCCTTGGTGATCTCGTATCGGAAGCCGCCCAGCTCGGAGCCCTCGACCATGAGCATGTCGTCGGGAGTGTCGAGCTTCTCCGCGACGGTCATGTCGACCTTCTCCATCACCTTCTGCGAGGCGCGGTTCAGGAACATCGTCGCGCCCCAGACCACGCGCACGTCGAGCTCGGTGAACGCCTTGTCGAGCAGTGCGCGCGAGCCCTCGGTGGCGTACCCCTTGCCCCAGGCGTCCTGGCGCAGCCGGTACCCGAGCTCGACCTCGTCCGTCGGGCCACCCGGCTCGGGTCGCAGGCAGAACCACCCGACGAACGCGCCGCTGTCCTTCTCGTGCGCCGCGAACACCCCGAACCTCCCGTCCCACCGGTCGTAGCCCCGCAGGAGGCTCGGCAGGTCGCGCTCGCGGACGACCTCGGGCGGGGTCGGCTCGCCCCCGCTCAGGTAGCGCATCACCTCGGGGTCGCTGTCCAGCTCGATCAGGAGGTCGGCCTCGTCGGCGGAGAAGGGGCGCAGGGTCAGGCGCTCGGTCGCCAGGTAGGTGGTCACGCCCTGAGCGTGCCCGACGCGGACCGGGCATCCCACCGATTTACAGCTCGATGAGCATCCGGGTGTTGCCGAGCGTGTTCGGCTTCACGCGCGCGAGGTCGAGGAACTCGGCGACGCCGTCGTCGTGCGACCGCAGCAGCTCGAGGTAGACGTCCGGTGTGACGGGCGTGCCCTCGATGACGTGGAAACCGTGGGACTCGAAGAACGCCACCTCGAACGTCAGGCAGAAGACGCGGCGCAGCCCCAGCTCCCGGGCACGGTCCAGCAGCGAGTCCAGCAGCGCGTGCCCGACGCCGGTCCCCCGGAACGTGCGGTCGGCGGCGAGCGTGCGGATCTCGGCGAGGTCCTGCCACATCACGTGCAGCGCACCGCAGCCGATGACCGTCGCGTCGTCCGCCTCGGCGACCAGGAACTCCTGCACCGCCTCGTAGTACCCGACCCACTCCTTGGCCAGCAGGATGCGCTCGGCGGCGTACGGCTCGACCAGGGCGCGGATCGCGCGGACGTCGGCGGGCAGGGCGGGACGGACACGGAAGGACACCGGGACAACCTAACCGCGAGCCGGGCGCCCACGCGGGACGGCTCACACCGCGGGCTCGGGCTCCGATCCGCGCGGGACCGGGACGGTCTCGTCGGGCATCCCGTCCGCGATCGCCCAGGCCTCCTCCGTCACCGTGCGCGGCCAGACCGCCGCGGCCACGAGGTAGGCCAGGAGCGACGCACCGAACCCCCAGAACGTCGGCCACCCGTCGAACGACGCGTCGATCAGGTCGTTCGGGATGTACCAGACGTCGTTGGGCACCCCGTAGACCGTCGGCGTGAGGACGAAGAGCACCAGCCGGACGCCGACACCGACCACCAGCGCGGCGACGGCCGCCCGGGTGCCGCCGCGCTTCCAGAACAGCCCGAGGATGAACGGCACCAGCAGGCCGGCGAGCATGAGGTCGAAGGCGAGGGTGAGCAGGATGCCGGTCTGAGCCACCTTGAGCGCCACCGAGACGCCGAGCACGACGATCGGGACCATCGCGACGCGGGTCCACAGGAGCAGGGGGTCCCGGACGCCCTCCTCCTTGACGGAGACCACGCGGCGGACGCCGACGATGTTCCGGACCGCCACGGCGGAGGTCGCGAGGATGGCTCCCGACGCGGTCGAGAAGGACGCGGCGACGATCCCCGACAGGACCAGCACGGTCAGGCCGGAGGGCGCGTAGTCGTCGAGGAGCTGGAACAGGATCGGCCCCGAGTCCGTCGTCAGGCCGAGCACCGACGACGCCGACAGGGCGACCATGGCGAACGCGACGCCGATGATCGCCGTGCCGGCCGCGCCGGTGAAGCAGGACTTCTGCGCGGTCTCGGGGTTGCGCGCCGCGAAGATCCGCTGCATGAAGTCGATGGCGACGATGTCCCCGATGCCGAGCGCGACGAGCGTGGCCCAGTTGATGGGCGCTCCAGCGCTGGTCTGGGTCAGCTGCTCGAAGTCGAACGGTCCCATGCCGTCGGCCACCTCGAACCCGTAGGTCATGCCGAACCAGACGACCAGGCTGACCGTGGCGACGATGGTGATGACGATCTGGATGGCGGCGGTGTAGGCGTCGGAGAACATGCCGCCGCCGATCGTGTAGACGAGCACCAGGGCGACCGCGACGAGCACCCCGACGGTGTAGTCGAGGCCGAGGAACCGCTCCAGCAGGAACCCGCAGGCCACCAGGTTGCCGGCCATGAGGATGGCGAACGCGAAGATCATGAACACCGACGACGCCACCTCGACCCCGCGCCCGTAGCGCAGCCGGTAGAAGTCGGCGAGCGTGAACAGCTTCATGCGGTTCATGGGCTTGGCCAGGAACAGGCCGGTCAGCAGCAGACAGATGGCCAGGCCGAGCGCGAGGGACGCCCCGGCCCAGAAGCCGAAGGACGCCGACAGGTCGGTGTTGCCGACCGTGGCGTTCGAGTCGACCGCGGCGGCCATGAGGGAGGCCGCGACGAGGGGGACGCCCAGGCGGCGGCCGGCGACGAGGTAGTTGGCGCTGTCCCCGTCGACCTTGCGGGCGACGACGATGCCGACGAGGACGACGGCGAGGACGGAGAGACCGACTCCGGCGATGATCATGGGGGCTCCGGGTGGCGAGAGGGGACCGACCGCCGGCCCGGAGTTTCTGTCGGCCGACAGGATCATTGACCACCCGGCCTGTGTCGGCTCCGCTGCACGCACGAAACGCTTGTGTTAATTCGGCGGCTGCAGCACTCGCGTACGCGCGCGAGGGGCTCAGACGGTGAGCGACACCGGCAGCGCGCGGGCCAGCGCGATCTCTGTCGGCGTGCAGCCGACCAGCCGCAGGACCCCGTCGGCCACCGCGTCCTGCACGGTGGGGACGTCGAGGTCCGGGGTGTCCCGGCGGCGCAGGATCACCGACTCCACCAGGCCGAGGACGAGCTCCCCGCGGTCGTCGGCCTCGTCCGACGCCGCCGAGGAGAGCTCGCTGTACCGGGCCCGCAGCCGCGAGCGCAGGGCGTGGAACTCGGCGAACTGCTCGCCGGCCACCTCGGGCAGCACGTAGAGGACACCGAGGTTCACGGGTCCCGCACCGAGCAGGCCGACGTCGGCGTGCACGAGGGTCCACAGGCGCGCCGCGGCGGGCTCGGAACCGGCGACGAGGGCGTCGGCGAGCTCCAGCGACGGGCGCACCGTGCCGAGCAGGAGCTCGAGGAGGAGCGCGTCCTTGCCGGCGAAGTGGTGGTAGATCGAGGCCTGGCGGACCCCGGCGGCGTCGGCGATCGCGCGGGTGCTGGTGGACGTGAAGCCGACCGTGCAGAACAGCGCGGCGGCGGCGTCGAGCACGTCGCGACGGGTGTCGCGCTCACCGTCGGGGTCGCCGCTCGCGCGCGGTCGACCGGGTCTGCGTGCCATGGCGAGCCGACGCTACCACCGGGCACCGAACGCTCCGTCGCCCACCCGCAGCGTCCGAGGATCTGGTCGCCCGAGCGCTCAGTTCCTCGGACGCTGCGGGGTGACGGCGGCTCGTAACAGGAGGTTTACCTGGCGGAGACGGGACGGGAACCTCCGCGCACGAGCCTGTTTCTGTCAGTCGACAGAAATCGAGGACGCGATGACCGCCACCACCACCGGGACCACGGCCGGCGCCCGGGAGCACGCACGGGCCCAGGAGGCCGCCGCCGCCGGCACGGTCCCGACCCTGCCGGTCCGCCCCGCGCGCGACTGGCCGACGCCGCCCAGCGAGGTCGATCCCGCCACCCTGGTGCATACCGAGGTCGTCGCGGGCGGCGGCTACACGCACCTCGCGGTCGCCCGGGGGACGCACGTCCGGCTGACCGACCTCGTCGGCGACGCCTGCGCCCACCTGCTGGCCTACCGGCTGGACCGCCCGTGGGAGCGGCTGAACGTCGCGGACACCGTCAAGGTGCAGTGGCAGGTCTACCTGACCGCGGGCCACCTGCTGCTGAGCGACCAGGGCCGCGTGCTGGCGAGCATCGTCGGCGACACGTCCGCGCACCAGGACGCGCTCTACGGGACCTCGTCGAGGGCCCGGAACGAGCAGCGGTACGGCGACGGCAGCGCGCAGGGTCCGACGCCGGCCGGGCGCGAGCTGTTCGCGCTTGCGGCGGCCAAGCACGACCTCGCACGCCGCGACCTGCCGCCGAGCATCTCGTTCTTCCAGGGCGTCCGGATCGACGACCAGGGCCGCCCGGTGTTCGAGGGCTCCGCGGGGCCGCGCGCCTCGCTCACCCTGCGGGCCGAGGTGCCGCTGCTCCTGCTCGTCGCCAACACGGCCCACCCCCTCGATCCGCGCGAGTACGTCAGCACGCCGGTGGAGGTCCTGGCCTGGCGCGGGGAGCCGACGGCGGAGACCGATCCGCTCTGGACCGCCACGCCGGAGGGTCGCCGCGCCTTCGTCAACACGCTCGCCGACCTCACCGCACGGGGGCTCGCATGACCACGCTGCTCGACACCGTCGTCCCCGCCCGCGCGCCCTGGTCCGCGGTGGTGCGCCAGGGCGAGGTCCTTACCATCGTCGACCTCGGCGGCAACCAGGCCGTCGACTTCCTCGTGTTCGACGCCACCGACACGAGCCTGCGCTACAGCGCCCCCGACACGATCCAGGGCCAGGACTCGGTGTTCCTGACCACCGGCTCGGTCCTGCGTGACTGCGAGTACGGCCCGCTCATGACCGTGGTCGCCGACGAGGTCGGCCGGCACGACACGCTCGGCGGCGCGTGCTCCAAGGAGTCGAACACCCTGCGCTACGGCCACCACACCTGGGCGCAGCACGCCTGCGTGGAGAACTTCCTGGCCGAGGGCGGTCGGTACGGGCTGGGCAAGCGCGACCTGGTGTCGAACATCAACTGGTACATGAACGTGCCGGTGGACCCGGACGGTGCGCTCGGGATCGTCGACGGCATCTCCGCACCGGGCCTGTCCCTGTCCCTGCGCGCCGAGCGGGACGTGCTGGTGATGGTCAGCAACTGCCCGCAGATCAACAACCCGTGCAACGGCTTCGACCCGACGCCGGTGCGGATGGTGATCTCGTCGTGACGTTCGACACCCTGCTCGTCGCCAACCGCGGGGAGATCGCCGTCCGGATCCTGCGCACCGCGCGCGAGCTGGGCCTGCGCACGGTCGCGGTCTACTCCGACGCCGACGCGGGCGCGGCCCACGTGCACCTGGCCGACGTGGCGGTCCGCCTCGGCCCCGCGCCCGCGCCGCAGTCGTACCTGCGCGCGGAGCTCCTCCTCGACGCGGCCCTCGCGCACGGCGCCGGCGCGATCCACCCGGGCTACGGGTTCCTCAGCGAGAACGCGGCGTTCGCTCGCACGGTCGAGTCGGCGGGGATCGCGTTCGTGGGTCCGACGCCGGAGCAGCTGGAGCTCTTCGGCTCGAAGCACACCGCCCGCGACGCGGCCCGTGCGGTCGGCATGCCGATGCTCTCGGGCACCGGCCTGCTGGGCTCCCTCGACGAGGCGGTCGCGGCGGCTGACGCGATCGGCTACCCCGTCATGCTCAAGGCCACGGCAGGTGGCGGCGGCATCGGCATGCGGGCGTGCCACGGCCCCGACCAGCTGGTCTCCGCGTGGGAGGCGGTGCGCCGGACCGCGGGGGCCGCGTTCGGGTCGGCCGGCGTCTACCTGGAGCGGCTCATCACGGCCGCGCGGCACGTCGAGGTGCAGGTGTTCGGCGACGGTCTCGGCCGCGTGGTGACCCTGGGCGACCGCGACTGCTCCCTCCAGCGCCGGCACCAGAAGGTGGTCGAGGAGGCTCCAGCCCCGAGGCTCCCCACCCACGTGAGGTCCCAGATCGACGACGCCGCCCGCGTGCTCGCCGAGTCGGTGAGCTACCGGTCGGCCGGCACGGTCGAGTTCGTGTATGACGCCGAGCGGCACGAGGCGGCGTTCCTCGAGGTGAACACGCGCCTCCAGGTCGAGCACCCGGTCACGGAGGCGGTGTTCGGCGTCGACCTGGTCGCCTGGATGATCCGGCTGGCCCAGGGCGACACGTCCGTCGTCGACACCCCGCTCCACCCGCGCGGCGCCGCTGTCGAGGCTCGCGTCTACGCGGAGAACCCCGACCACGACCACCTCCCGAGCGCCGGGACGGTGACCGCGTTCGAGGTCCCAGGCGACGTCCGCGTCGACACCTGGATCGAGCCCGGCACGGAGGTCTCCACCCACTACGACCCGCTGCTCGCCAAGGTCGTCACGGCCGGCGCCGACCGCGAGAGCGCCTGGCACGCCCTGGGCGTCGCGCTGGCCGACACCCGCCTGACGGGCATCGCGACCAACCTGGGCCTGGTTCGCACGATCGTGCACTCCCCCGAGGTCGCCGCCGCGCGGCACCACACCGGCACCCTCACGCACCTGCGCGACGAGACCCCGCGCCTCGAGGTCCTCCGCCCGGGGCTGCTGACGACGGTCCAGGACTGGCCCGGCCGCACCGGGCTGTGGCACGTCGGCATCCCGCCCTCGGGTCCGATGGACGACCTCTCGTTCCGGCTGGGCAACACCGCGCTCGGCAACCCCGAGGGCGCCCCCGGCCTGGAGTGCACGATGGCCGGCCCCGAGCTCAGGTTCGTCACGGGCGCGACGGTCATGGTCACCGGCGCGCCGGCCGCGGTCACCCTCGACGACGTCCCGGTCCCGCAGTGGGAGCCGGTCGAGATCCCGGCGGACGGGGTGCTCGCGATCGGTGCCCCGGCGCTCGGCATGCGCACGTACCTGCTGGTCAGGGGCGGCCTCGACGTCCCGCACGTGCTCGGCTCCGCGGCGACGTTCGACCTCGGCCGCATCGGTGGCACCACCGGTGTGCCGCTGCGTCCGGGCGACCAGCTGGCGATCGCGGCACCGACCGGGACGGCGCGGGCGGTTCCCGACAGCGACCGGCCCCTCATCACCGACACCTGGCACATCGGCGCCCTCGAGGGGCCGCACGCCGCCCCGGAGTTCTTCACCCCCGGCGACGTCGAGACGTTCTACGCCGCGACCTGGGCGGTCCACTTCAACTCCGCGCGCACGGGCGTCCGGCTCGTCGGCCCCAAGCCCACGTGGGCGCGCCCGGACGGCGGCGAGGCGGGGCTGCACCCGTCGAACATCCACGACACCCCGTACGCGGTCGGTGCGGTCGACTACACCGGCGACCTGCCGATCCTGCTCGGTCCGGACGGCCCGTCGCTCGGCGGGTTCACGTGCCCGGCGACGGTCGCGCTCGGGCAGCTGTGGAAGCTCGGTCAGCTGCGGCCCGGCGACACCGTGCGGTTCGTGCCGGTCGACGAGGCCGAGGCGGACGCGCTCCGGGCGAGACCGCAGGCGGCACCCCGCGCGACGCGGCACGCGCACGACGACGGCGGCATCCTGGCTCGCACCGACTCCGACAGCGAGGTCACCTACCGCCGCAGCGGCGACRACAACCTGCTGGTCGAGTACGGCGCGATGACCCTCGACCTGGCCTCCCGGATGCGCGTGCACGCCCTCGCGCAGGAGGTGCAGCAGCGCGTCGACCACGACGGCCTGCGCGGCATCGTCGACCTGACGCCCGGCATCCGCTCGCTCCAGCTGCACGTCGACCCCGAGCGGCTGCCGCTGCGGAAAGCGCTCGACCTGGTCCGCGAGATCGAGCACACCCTGCCGGCCACCACGGACCTCGTGGTCCCCAGTCGCACGGTCCACCTGCCGCTCAGCTGGGACGACCCCGCGACGCGCGAGGCGATCGAGCGCTACATGGCCGGTGTCCGCGACGACGCCCCGTGGTGCCCCTGGAACATCGAGTTCATCCGCCGCATCAACGGCCTGGGCTCGGTCGACGACGTCTACCGGACGGTGTTCGACGCGTCCTACCTGGTCATGGGCCTGGGCGACGTGTACCTGGGCGCCCCCGTGGCCACCCCGCTGGACCCGCGCCACCGGCTGGTCACCACCAAGTACAACCCAGCCCGCACGTGGACCCCGCAGAACGCGGTCGGCATCGGCGGCGCCTACCTGTGCATCTACGGCATGGAGGGACCGGGGGGCTACCAGTTCGTCGGCCGCACCATCCAGGTCTGGGACACGCACGCGCGGCACCGGCCGTTCGAGCCGGGCACCCCCTGGCTGCTCCGGTTCTTCGACACCATCCGGTGGCACCCGGTGGGCGCTGACGAGCTGCTGGACCTGCGCGCGGACATGGCGGCCGGCCGGCTCGACGTGACCATCGAGCCCGGCACCTTCTCCATCGCGGAGCACCAGCGGTTCCTGGCGGACAACGACTCGGAGATCACCTCCTTCCGCGCGCAGCAGGCGGCGGCGTTCGGCGCCGAGCGGGACGCGTGGGCGGCGGCGGGCGAGTTCGACCGCGTGATCGAGCCGGACGCACCCGCCCCGTCGGTCGCCACCGAGGTGCCCGTCGGGTGCGAAGGCGTCGAGGCGCCGTTCGTCGCGACGGTCTTCCGCGTGGACGTGCGGCCCGGCGACGTGGTCGAGCGCGGTCAGCAGCTGCTCGCGCTCGAGGCCATGAAGATGGAGGCCCCGGTCATCGCGACGGTCGGCGGCACGGTTCTCGACATCGTCGTGACCCCGGGCGACCAGGTGGGCCCGGGCCAGGTGCTGGTCATCGTCGAACCGGCGGCGGTGACCACGGCGGCCTAGGTCACACGATCCCGTCGCCCGCGGCGTTGTCCCACGCCTCGCTCTCGCCCGACTCGAGCCACTCGTCGAACGCCAGCGCGTACTGCTCGTCCAACGTCACCTGCGGAACGTAGCGCGCCGGCGCTACATCGGCGCAAGGCTCTGGGCGCCGCTACACCCGCGCGCGCACCCGCCGCGGGTGGGGCGGCTCGGCCGCGTCGAGCAGTCCGGTGGCCGTGATCTCGTCGACCACCAGGTCGGTCACCACGCCGGCGCGCAGGGCGGCCAGCAGCGGCGCCACCTTGTTGTCCCCGGCCACCACGCACACGCGTCGCGGGATCCGCTGCAGCTCGACGGGGGTCGGGCCGGTGGCGCGCTCGTTCAGGTGCACGTCCTGCCAGGACCCGTCGGCGCGCAGGAACACGGTGCACACGTCGCCCACGACGCCCTCGTCGTGCAGGTTCTTCACGTCCGCGTCGTCGAGGTAGCCGGCGGAGTAGACGTGCGACGGCACCGCGCCGGCGACCGCCCCGACGGAGAACACGGCGATGTCCGCGCGCCGCTGCATGTCGAGCACCCGCCGGACCGACCGCTCGCGCCACATGGCCGCCTTGGTGTCCGGGTAGTCGAAGAATGCGGGCACCGAGAAGTGGTGCACGGCCGCCGCGAACGCGGTGCCGAACGTCGAGATCAGGTCGCTGGCGTACTCGATCCCGCTGGTGCGCATGTTCGCGGCACCGTTCAGCTGGACCACCGCGGAGCCCCGCGTCGGCTTCGGCGCGAGGTACCGGGACACCGACGCGAGGGTGGTCCCCCACGCGACGCCGAGCACCATGTCGGAGTCGAACCACGAGGACAGCAGGCGCGCCGCGGTGATGGACACCTGGTCGAGCCGCTCGATGTGGCTGGCGGAGTCGGGCACGGGGACCACATAGGTGTCGATGCCGAACGTCGCCGCGATCGTCCGACCGAGACCCGGTGCACGCGTGCTCGCCGGGCGCAGCGTGATCTCGACCAGCCCGGACTGCCGCGCACGCTTGATGAGCCGGGAGACGGTCGACCTGGAGGTGCCGAGGTGGCGGGCGATGACCTCCATCTTGATGTCCTGGAGGTAGTACATGGACGCGGCCCGCAGCACGTCCTGCTCACGCTCGACGTACACGGACACCCCCTCCCGGCTCGCAGCCGATCCTGCACGTATGTGCACCGCGGTTGCGCGTTCGTTCGCCTCATGACGACGATAGCGAGCATGCCCGTACTGGGCGAGTGGGACATGAAGGACAAACAGAGCCACCGGGGGTACCACGGATGAGGACGGCGCCGCTGACGGCCCAGGCACGACAGGACGCACTCGACGCGATGCGCGGGAGTGCCGAACGCGGGAACGAGCTCGACGTCCTGGTCATCGGTGGCGGAGTCACCGGCGCGGGGATCGCGCTCGACGCGGTGAGCCGTGGCCTGTCCACCGCGATCGTGGAGGCGCAGGACTGGGCGAGCGGCACGTCGAGCCGGTCCAGCAAGCTGGTGCACGGCGGCCTGCGCTACCTGCAGATGCTCGACTTCCACCTGGTGCGCGAGGCGCTCACCGAGCGTGACCTGCTGATCAACCGCCTGGCGCCGCACCTGGTCAAGCCGGTGAGCTTCCTGTACCCGCTGGAGAACCGCATCTGGGAGCGGGCCTACGTCGGCGCCGGCGTCGCGCTCTACGACACGCTGGCCTCGGTCACCGGCTCG
The DNA here is from genome assembly GCF_056402235.1 of Cellulomonas sp. P4_B5_2. Lineage (NCBI taxonomy): Bacteria > Bacillati > Actinomycetota > Actinomycetes > Micrococcales > Cellulomonadaceae > Cellulomonas > Cellulomonas sp. P4_B5_2. Next base: position 27,466 of record NZ_JBFUHU010000003.1, on the reverse strand, counting down.
CGTCGCGCGCTCCCGATCCACCGGCACCTGACCCGCAAGGGCATGGAGCGGCTGTTCCCCGACCTTCGGCACGACGCCGCGATCGGCGCGGTCCGCTACTGGGACGCCAGCGTGGACGACGCCCGGCTCGTCGAGACCCTGGTCCGCACCGCCGTCAGCTACGGCGCGCACGCCGCATCCCGCACGCAGGTGCTCGACCTGCAGACCACCACGGGCGGCGCAGTCACGGGCGCCGAGGTGGTGGACCTGGAGACCGGCGAGCACATCGACGTCCGGGCCCGGGCCGTCATCAACGCGACCGGAGTGTGGACCGAGCAGACCGAGGCGCTCGCGGGGGCCGAGGGCGGGCTGCGCGTCCTGGCCAGCAAGGGCGTGCACATCGTCGTGCCGCGCAGCCGGATCTCCGGTGACACCGGGCTGATCCTGCAGACCGAGAAGTCGGTCCTGTTCATCATCCCGTGGTCGCGGTACTGGGTCATCGGCACCACGGACACCCCGTGGGAGCAGGAGCTGCTGCACCCCGTGGCCACGAGCGCGGACATCGACTACATCATCGAGCACGCCAACACGGTCCTGTCCCGGCCGATCACGCGCGAGGACATCATCGGCACCTGGGCCGGCCTGCGTCCGCTGCTCCAGCCGCACGTCAAGGAGGGCACCAGCTCCGCCAAGGTGTCCCGCGAGCACACCGTCGCCTCCCCCGCCCCCGGCTTCACGGTCATCGCGGGCGGCAAGCTCACCACCTACCGGGTGATGGCCAAGGACGCGGTCGACTTCGCGATCGGCAGCCGGGCGACGAGCCTGCCGTCCATCACGCACGACCTCCCGCTCGTCGGCGCCGAGGGACTCCAGGTGTTCCAGCGGCAGGCCCGCGCCATCAGCCAGAAGTACGGCTGGAGCCGCCCGCGCATGGACCACCTGCTGCACCGGTACGGCTCCCTGCTGGGCGAGCTCATCGACCTCGTCGACGCCGACCCGACGCTCGCCGAGCCGCTGGAGCACGCCGACGCGTACATCCGGGCGGAGATCGTCTACGCGGTCAGCCACGAGGGCGCGCTGCACCTCGACGACGTCGTCATGCACCGCACGCGGCTCAACTACGAGCAGGCGGACAAGGGCGTCGGCGCACTGGAGGAGATCGGTGACCTCGTCGCCCCGATCCTCGGCTGGGACGCGCACACCCGCAGCCAGGAGATCGAGGCGTACCGCGCGCGGGCCGAGGCCGAGGACGCCGCCGCGCAGGAGCTGGACGACGCCGAGGCCGAGAAGGTGCGGCTCCGGGCAGCGGACGTCTCGCCGATGATCGGTGACGCGTCGGTGAACGCCGGCACCAAGCCGGGATCCCCCGCCGGGAAGGGGTCCTCAGGCCCCGTAGGCACCTGAAACTCCCCGCGGCCATCCGCGGGGTGCACGTGACAACGATGTCCGTCAGAAAGGGTCGACAGTGGACTTCACAATGGGAGACGCCTTCGTCTCGGAGGTGATGGGCACCGGGATGCTGATCCTCCTCGGTGCCGGCGTCGTCGCGAACGTCATCCTGCCGAAGAACAAGGGCTTCAACGGCGGCTGGCTCCTCATCAACTTCGGATGGGGTCTCGCGGTGTTCGCGGGTGTGTACGTCGCGTACAAGTCGGGGGCGCACCTCAACCCCGCGGTGACCATGGGGATCTGGACCAGCGGAGCGGACGAGTTCGCCCCGGGCATCCCGGTCACGGCGGCGAACGGCTTCCTCTACGTGGTGGCCCAGATGACGGGCGCGGCACTCGGTGCAGGTCTCGCGTTCCTCGCCTACAAGCCCCACTTCGACGAGGACGCCGACGCCGGGACCAAGCTGGCCGTCTTCTCCACAGGACCGGCGATCCGCTCGTACGCGTGGAACTTCGTCACCGAGGCCATCGCGACGTTCGTCCTGGTGTTCGTCATCCTCTGTTTCGGCCTGACTCCGTCCGGGCTGGGACCGCTCGCCGTCGCCCTCCTGGTGGTCGGCATCGGCGCCAGCCTCGGTGGCCCCACCGGGTACGCCATCAACCCCGCGCRTGACCTCGGGCCCCGCATCGCCCACATGCTCCTGCCCATCAAGGGCAAGGGCTCGAGCGACTGGGCCTACTCCTGGGTGCCGGTCCTCGGCCCCCTCGTCGGTGGCGCCATCGGTGGCCTCGTGGCCGCCGCATACGTCGTCTGACGTCCCGACAGCCGTCCCCGTCCGGGCGGCGTCCACCAGCGCCGGTGGACGTCGTCCGGGCAGCCCCTGAACCACCGGAGGAAACCTCACCATGCCCGACACCAAGTACGTCCTCGCCATCGACCAGGGCACCACGAGCACCCGAGCGATCGTGTTCGACCATTCCGGCCAGATCGTCGAGTCCGGCCAGATCGAGCACGAGCAGATCTTCCCGCGCGCCGGGTGGGTCGAGCACAACGCCGAGGAGATCTGGAAGAACACCCGTGAGGTCGTCGGCCTCGCGCTCACCCGCGCCAACCTGACGTACCGGGACCTCGCCGCGGTCGGCATCACCAACCAGCGCGAGACCGCCGTGGTCTGGGACCGCACCACCGGCAAGCCGGTCTACAACGCGATCGTCTGGCAGGACACCCGCACGCAGAAGATCGCCGAGGAGCTGGGCGCGCTGGGGGGCGGCGCCGACCGGTACAAGGCGAAGGTCGGCCTCCCGCTGGCCACCTACTTCTCCGGCCCGAAGATCAAGTGGATCCTCGACAACGTCGAGGGCGCCCGCGCCAAGGCCGAGGCCGGGGACCTCGCGTTCGGCAACACCGACGCGTGGGTGCTGTGGAACATGACCGGCGGCGTCGACGGCGGCGTCCACGTCACCGACCCGACCAACGCGTCCCGCACCATGCTCATGGACCTCGCGACGCTCACGTGGGACGCCGACATCGCGGCCGACATGGGCATCCCGCTGTCGATGCTGCCCGAGATCAAGTCGTCGTCCGAGGTGTACGGGAAGGGCCGCGAGGGCGGCATGGTCCCGGGCGTCCCGATCGCGGGCATCCTCGGCGACCAGCAGGCGGCCACGTTCGGTCAGGCGTGCTTCGAGGTCGGCATGGCCAAGAACACCTACGGCACCGGCAACTTCATGCTCATCAACACGGGCACCGAGCCGATCCCGTCGAAGAACGGCCTGCTGACGACGGTCTGCTACAAGATCGGCGACGAGCCGACCGTCTACGCGCTCGAGGGCTCGATCGCCGTGAGCGGCTCGCTCGTCCAGTGGCTGCGCGACAACCTCGGGATCATCTCGTCGGCACCTGAGATCGAGGAGCTGGCCAAGACGGTGGACGACAACGGCGGCGCCTACTTCGTGCCGGCGTTCTCGGGCCTGTTCGCGCCGTACTGGCGGTCCGACGCCCGCGGCGCCCTCGTCGGGCTCACGCGGTACGTCAACAAGGGGCACATCGCCCGGGCCGCGCTCGAGGCGACGGCGTTCCAGACCCGCGAGGTCCTGGACGCCATGAACGCCGACTCGGGCGTCGACCTGACCGAGCTCAAGGTCGACGGCGGCATGGTCCAGGACGAGCTGCTCATGCAGTTCCAGGCGGACATCCTCGGAGTCCCCGTGGTCCGGCCGAAGGTCGCCGAGACCACGGCGCTCGGTGCGGCCTATGCGGCCGGCATCGCGGTCGGCTTCTGGAACGGCGAGCAGGACGTCATCGACAACTGGGCCGAGGACAAGCGCTGGGAGCCGACGATGGACGCGGACGAGCGCGACCGGCAGTACCGGCTCTGGAAGAAGGCGGTCACCAAGACGTTCGACTGGGTGGACGACGACGTGAGCTGACCTGTGCACGACGAGGGCCGGGGTGGCAGGCTCCCCCGGCCTTCGTCGTGCCCGGGCTACTGCGCGACGGGTGCGACCGGCGCCGCGGGCGCGCTCGGGCGCTCGAGTGCAGCACCCTCGATGTCGACGTTCGGGATGATCCGGTCGAGCCAGCGCGGGATCCACCAGGCCGACCTGCCCAGCAAGGTCATGGCCGCCGGGATCATCGTCATGCGGACCACCAGCGCGTCGAACAGGATGCCGATGGCCAGCGCGAACGCGATCGGGCTGATCTGCGCGGACCCGCTGAACACGAAGCTGGAGAACACCGAGATCATGATCAGCGCGGCGGCGAGCACCACGCGGGCACCGTGCGCGAAGCCGAGGCGGACCGACGTGACCGGGTCGGCACCGTGCACGTGCTCCTCGCGCATCCGGGACACCAGGAACACCTGGTAGTCCATGGCCAGCCCGAACAGCACGCCGACCAGCAGGATCGGCAGGAAGCTGAGCAGCGGGCCGGCCGAGTCGACGTTGAAGATGCCCGACAGCCAGCCCCACTGGAACACGGCCGTGGTCGCGCCGAACGCGGCGGCGATGGTCAGCAGGAAGCCGAGCACCGCGGTGATCGGGACCAGGAGCGAGCGGAACGCCACGAGCAGCAGGACGATCGCGAGGCCGACGACGATGAGCAGGAACAGCGGGAACGCGTCGGCCAGCTTCTCGGTGATGTCGATGTTCGCGGCGGCGGCGCCGGTCACCCACAGGTCGGTGCCGGTGGCGGCTTCGAGGTCCGGGCGGGCGTCGCGGATGGCGTGCACCAGGTCGGCCGTCTCCTCGGAGTTCGGCGCGCCGGTGGGGATGACGACGACGAGCGCGGCGTCGGCACCCGCGGACGCACCGGGCGCCGCGACGGGGGCCGCGTAGGCGACGTCGGGAAGCTCCGACACCCGCGCCACCACGGCGCCGACCGCGTCCGGCAGGGACGCCGGGTCCTCGGCCGCGTCGACCAGCACGACGAGGGGGCCGTTGAACCCGGGACCGAAGCCCTCGGCCAACAGCTCGAACGCCCGTCGGTCGCCCGAGCCCTCGGGCTCGCGTCCGGCGTCGGGCAGCCCGAGCCGCAGGCTCAGCGCCGGGATGGCGATGGTCAGCAGCACGGCGGCGCTGACGACGAGCGTGATGATCGGGTGCGTGGTGACGAAGGCGCCCCAGCGGTTGCGCGCCTCGCGCGAGTGCTCGGCCTGCCGCATCGCCCGGCCGCGCGGACGCAGCCGCTCGCCGGCGAAGCCCATGATCGCGGGCAGCAGGGTGAGGGCGACGGCGACCGCGATGACGACGGTGGCGGCGGCCGCGAGGCCCATGGCGGCCAGGAACGGGATGCCGGTGACGGTCAGCGCGGCGAGCGCGATGACGACGGTGGTGCCCGCGAACCCGACCGCGCTGCCCGCGGTGCCGACCGCGCGGCCGGCGGACTCGAGCGGGTCCATGCCGTCGGCCAGCTGCTGGCGGTGCCGGGAGAGCAGGAAGAGGGCGTAGTCGATGCCGACCGCGAGCCCGAGCATGAGGGCCAGGGTCAGGGTGGCCGACGAGATCACGGTGATCCCGGACAGGGAGAGCACCCCGGCGATGCCGATGCCCACCCCGAGGAGCGCCGTGAGGATCGGCATGCCCGCGGCCAGCAGCGACCCGAACGTCACGACGAGCACGACGAGCGCGATGACCAGGCCGATCGCCTCGGTGGGTCCGGCCAGCTCCAGGGGCGCGGTGAACGGGCCACCCGACAGGGCGACCTCGTACCCGTCGGCCTCGAGCGCGTCGGCGGCGTCCTCGAGCGCGTCGGTCGTGGCCGCCGGGACGTCCTCCATGCCGACCGTGAACTGCACGTCGACGTACATCACGCTGCCGTCGGGGGCGACCGCCTGGGTGGCCACGGGGTCGGACACCCCGGCCACGGCCTCGGCCTGCGCGACCGGGCCGATCGCCGTCATGACGTCCTGGATCCCGGTGCCCTCGAGGAACGACTCACCCTCGGGCGCGGCGACGACGACGCGGGCGCTGGACGGCGCCTCGGCGTCCTGCGCCTGGGACGAGCTGCTGGACCCCACGCCGGCGGCCTGGTCGCCGAGCCGCTCGGCGACGAGCGCCTGGGCGCGGTCGGACTCGGTGCCCGGGATCGAGAACGAGTTCGACAGGTGCAGCCCCGACGACACCGCGCCGAACGCGGCGGCGGCGAGCACCAGCAGCCACGCGACGAGCACGATCCAGCGGTGCTTGTAGCTTCCCCGGCCCAGACGGTCCAGCACGCGTGCCATGTTCACTCCTTGGTCGACGGTGCAGGATACCCGACACGTGTCGGTTAACGAACGATGGCATCATGTGACGCGTGACGATCCAGGACGACGGCGCCCGGGTGGATCCACGAGTGCTGCGCACTCGTCGGCTGCTCCAGGATGCCCTGCTCTCCCTCGCGCGGGAACGGAGCCTGGACGAGATCTCGGTCGCCGACGTCGCCGACCGGGCGACCGTGAACCGCAGCACCTTCTACCAGCACTACCCCGACACGGACACGCTGCTGGCCGACGCCCTCGACGCGCAGGCCGCCCTCGTGGGCGCAGACCTCACCGACATCCACCCGGGAACGGGCGCCGGGGAGGCCCCTGACGTGCTCGTCCGCTACGCCACCCACGTGGCTGAGAACGTCGGCCTGTACCGCAGCGCGCTCGGCGAGCACGGCTCCCCCGTCGCCATCGCGCGGTTGCGCCGACGGATCGCCGCGCTGGCCCTCGAGGGCCTGGACCTGCACGGCTCCCCACCGGCACTCGCATCGATGCCCCGGCCGATCGCCGCCGCCGCGCTCGCCGGATCGGTCATCGGGGTGCTCGTGGCGTGGCTGGAGCGCGACCCGCTCCCGCCGGCGCAGGACGTCGCCTCCTGGGCATGGTCCGCCGTCAGCGGCTGGCCCGCACAGGGCTGAACCCCAGCGTCCGCAGATTCGCGCGCCCCGACGACCGGACGTGCGGACGCTGGGGCCTCCGAGGACGCGGTCAGGTGAAGTACGCGCCGCCGTTGACGTCGAGGACCGTGCCCGTGACGAACGCGGCGCCGTCCGACGCCAGGTAGAGCACCGCCTCGGCGATGTCGTCGGGCGCCCCCGCGCGGCTGAGCGGCGAGGCGCTCACCGCGGCGCGCTGCGCGGGCTCGGGGGTGTGCGCGGCGTGCAGCGGGGTCCCGGCGACGAACCCCGGCGCGACGACGTTGACCGTGATCCGGCGCGGTCCCAGCTCCCGGGCGAGCGCGCGGCTGAACCCCTCGAGCGCGGCCTTGGCCGTCGTGTAGGCGACCATGCCCGTGCCGCCACCGCTGCTCGCCGCCTGGGCGCCGATCGTGATGATCCGCCCGCCGTCGGGCATCACCGCGAGCGCGGCGCGGCTGGCGTAGAACGCGGACGAGAGGTTGAGGTCGAGCACTCCGTGCCAGTGCGCGTCGTCCATGGCCGGCACCCCGCGACGCTCGACGGGTCCGCCGACGTTGTTGACCAGGATGTCGATGCCGCCACCGAGCATGCTCGCCGCGTCGCTGACGGCCTTGTCGACGTCCCAGCTGCGTCGCAGGTCCACCTGGAAGGACGCCGCCGTGCGACCGAGGTCCTTGATCTCCGCGACCACGGCTGCGGCGTCGTGCGACAGGTGCGTGATCGCCACGTCGGCGCCTGCCCGGGCCAGGGCGAGGGCGGTCGCTCGGCCGATCCCCGAGGCCCCGCCGGTGACGAGCGCGCGACGGCCGCTGAGCTCGTCCTTCACCTCGGGTGACCTCCTTGTGCCTGGTGTTGAGCGCACCGTACGGGAGCGTTTCGTCCCGCTCAACAGCAGGTTGTCCGAATCGTCCGGTTGGCTCAATGGTCAGTGGCTCCCGGTAGCGTCCTGCCTCATGCGCCTGGCCACCTGGAACATCAACTCGATCCGCGCCCGCACCGACCGTGCGCTGGCCTTCCTCGAGCGGACGGGCGTCGACGTCCTGGCCCTGCAGGAGACCAAGTGCAAGGACGAGCAGTTCCCCCGCGAGGGCTTCGAGGCGCTCGGGTACCAGGTGGCGACCACCGGGTTCAGCCAGTGGAACGGCGTCGCGATCGTCTCGAAGGTGGGCATCGAGGACGTCGAGGTCGGGTTTCCGGGGATGCCGACGTGGGGGGACCCCGCGGCGGCCGAGGCCCGCGCGATCGGTGCCACCTGCGGCGGCGTGCGGGTGTGGAGCCTGTACGTGCCCAACGGCCGCGAGCTCGAGGACCCGCACCTCGCGTACAAGCTCGACTGGCTGGCCCGCCTGCGGGACGCCGCTCAGGGCTGGCTCGCCGCGGACGCGCAGGCGCAGGTCGCCCTCGTCGGCGACTGGAACATCGCACCCCTGGACACCGACGTCTGGGACATCGGCTTCTTCGCCGGTCGCACCCACGTGTCCCCGGCCGAGCGGGACGCGTTCACGGCCATCGCCGAGGCCGGGTACACCGAGGTCTCGCGCGTCCACCAGCCCGCCGAGCACACCTACACGTACTGGGACTACCAGCAGCTCCGGTTCCCCCGGAACGAGGGGATGCGCATCGACCTCACGTACGCGACGCCGGCGCTGGCGGCGCGGGTGACCGGGGTGAGCATCGAGCGCAACGAGCGCAAGGGGAAGGCGCCGTCCGACCACGTCCCGGTCATCCTCGAGATCGCCGGCTGACGGCGGGCCTGGTGCGGGTGATGTCGACGGAAACAGCGGTCGCCGGACGCTCCCGTTGGGCTAGGTTGCGCGCATGAGCAACGAGCCCGGGGGGCCGGCTCCGGTTCCCGACCCCTACGCCGCCCCCGACCCGGCACCCGCCGCCCCGGTGCCGCCCAGCGGCTACGAGGCCGTCCCACCGAGCGGGTACGAGGCGGTGCGGACGCCGGTCGGCGAGACGCCGCCGACCTACCCGTACGGCGCGACCCCTCCAGCGGCGARCCCGTATGCCCAGCAGCCCGGAGCCGGCGACGCCCCGCCCGCCTACGGGGCACCGCCGGCCTACGGCGGGCCGCAGCACGGAGCACCCCAGTACGGAGCGCCGCAGTACGGAGCACCGCAATGCGGAGCACCGCAATACGGAGCGCCTCAGTACGGCGCACCCGGCTACGCCCAGACTCCTCCCCCGTACGGCGCGCAGCCCTACGGGTACGGGCAGCCGTACGCCCCGCCCCCCACCGAGGGCATGGCGATCGCGTCGTTCGTCACCAGCACCGCCGGGCTCCTGTTCTTCGGCGGCCTCCCCGGCCCTGTCGGCCTCGGGCTCGGGATCGCCGCGCTCCGGCGCATCGGGGTCAACGGCAAGGCCGGGCGGGGATGGGCCATCGCGGGCATCATCATCGGCGCGGTCGGCATCCTGTCGATGCTCGCGATCGTCGCGTACATCGTGTTCGTCATCGCTCTGATCGGCAGCTCGGGCAGCGGCTTCTGGGACGAGGTCGGGCAGGGCTTCGAGGAGGGGTACGACCAGGGCACCGAGGACTCGGGGTCCGACCAGCTCCCGGACTTCGACCTACGCACCGACCTGGCGGCCGGCACCTGCCTCACCACGTACTCGTGGGAGTACGACATGGCGGACACCGAGCCCGTGGACTGCGCCGTCCCGCACGAGGCCGAGGTGGTCGGAGTGATCACCATGACCGGCCCGGTGAGCCTGAACGCCGACGACGAGTTCGACTCGGCCTACAACGACGCCTGGGACGAGTGCGACCAGCTGACCGAGGGCCTCCTGCCCGACTACTTCTCGAACGGCAGCATCGAGCTGTACTACCCGCACCCCGACGACTTCGCCGCCGGCAGCACGTCCGCCTACTGCGTGTACTACGGCGACGAGACCGGCATGACGGGATCGGCCACCGCGGGCACCCTCGAGCTCGCCGCCTCGGGGACGTCCTCCTGAGCAGTCCCACCAGTCAGTACGAGTACCCGGAGCCGCACTACGCCCCCGGGTGGGCACCGCCGCGTCCGCGGCTCGAACCGACGGCCGTCTGGTCGCTGGTGACGGGCGTGCTCGGGCTCGGTCCTGCGGCGCTCGTGCTCGCGATCGTCGCGCTGCGCCGCATCGCGTCGCGGCAGACGCGTGGGCGTGGCCTCGCGATCGCCGGGGCAGTCCTCGGCATCCTCGGGACGGTGGCTCTGGTCGTCGGGGTGACCGTCGTCGTGCTCACCACGCTGGCCACCCGCCCGCTGCCGACCGACGTGCCCGCAGCCCGCGACGCCCGGGCCCAGCAGCTGGTCACGGGCAACTGCCTCGCGTCGCTCCCGGCGGACGGCCGGGTCGGCTCGGTCCGGGTGGTCCCGTGCGCCGACCCGCACGAGGCCCAGGTGGTCACCGAGTTCTCGTTCGCGTCGAACGCCGTCTGGCCCGGGCAGCAGGCGGCGGACGCCCGCGTGGCCCGGGCGTGCGTGCTCGACGAGGACGAGATCGCCGCCGGCGTGCGGACGGTGACCTGGTCGCCGACCGAACGCTCCTGGGCGGACGGCGACCGGGTGGGACTGTGCCTCGCGGTCGTGGACGGCGGCGGGGTCACGGGCTCGTTCCTCGACGGCACGGCGACCCTTCCCTGAGGCTGCGGACTCCCCCGCACACCATCGCCGTGGTCGTTGCTCGTGGGCCATACTCGGCCCGTGACCACCGACGATCGGCCGCCCTACCTCGACGTCCTCGCAGCCATCCACCGACGGTTCGCACCGCGGACCTACCTCGAGGTGGGGCTGCGGAACGGGTGGTCGTTCGCGCAGGCGTCGTGCGCGGCCGTCGGGATCGACCCGGAGTTCGAGATCAACGCCGAGCTCAGCGGACGCATCCAGCTGCGGCGGACGACGAGCGACGACTACTTCGCGCGGGAGGACCCGAAGGTGTGGCTCGGCGGGCCGATCGACCTGGCGTTCATCGACGGCATGCACCTGGCCGAGTACGCGCTGCGTGACTTCATCAACATCGAGCGGCACTGCACGTGGTCGAGCGTCGTCATCTTCGACGACGTCCTCCCGCGCACCTCCGACGAGGCCGCCCGCGATCGGCACACGCAGGCGTGGACCGGTGACGTCTTCCGGGTGCGGGAGATCCTGGCCGAGCACCGCCCCGACCTGACCCTGACCGTCCTCGACACGAACCCGACGGGGCTGCTGCTCGTGACGGGGCTCGACCCGACCTCACGGGTCCTCGACGAGACGTTCGACGCGATCGTCGCCGCGCACGTCCACCCGGACCCGCAGGAGGTCCCCGACCCGGTGCTGCACCGGACGGGCACCGTCCGCGTCGACGCCCTGTTCGGCTCGGAGTACTTCGACACGGTGGCACCGGGACGTCGTCGCACCGCTCGGCGGGTTCGGCAGCTGCACGACGTCACCGCCGCGTTGGCCTGATCCACGGACACTTACCACGTGGTAGGGAATCGGGTAGGGTAGCGGGAACGAACCCCAACGAGGAGGTACCCCGCGATGACGCAGGTCTTCGACGTCGAACGTGTCCTGGCTCAGCTGACCCTGGAGGAGAAGGCGTCCCTGACGTCCGGCTCCGACTTCTGGCACACGCAGGGCGTCGAGCGCGCAGGCGTCCCGGCGGTCATGGTCACCGACGGCCCGCACGGCCTGCGCAAGCAGCCCGAGGAGGCCGACCACCTCGGGCTCGGCAACTCCGTCCCGGCCACGTGCTTCCCGACCGCAGCCGCCCTCGGCTCGTCGTGGGACGTCGAGCTGGTCACCCGTGTCGGCGAGGCTCTCGGCCGCGAGACGCGCGCCAACGACGTCGCGGTGCTGCTGGGCCCCGGCGTGAACATCAAGCGGACACCTCTCTGCGGTCGCAACTTCGAGTACGTCTCGGAGGACCCGGTGGTCGCCGGTGAGCTGGGCACCGCGATCGTTCGCGGCATCCAGAGCCAGGGCGTCGGCACGTCGCTCAAGCACTTCGCGGCCAACAACCAGGAGTCGGACCGCATGCGCGTGTCCGCCGAGGTCGACGAGCGCACGCTGCGCGAGATCTACCTGCCGGCCTTCGAGCGCGTGGTGACGAACGCGCAGCCGTGGACCGTGATGTGCGCGTACAACAAGGTCAACGGCACGTACGCCTCCGAGAACCACTGGCTGCTCACCGAGCTGCTGCGCGACGAGTGGGCGTTCGAGGGGCTCGTCGTCTCCGACTGGGGCGCCGTGCACGACCGCGTGCCCGCGCTCGTCGCCGGCCTGGACCTGCAGATGCCCGCCGCCGGCCCGCGTCCCGACGAGGAGGTCGTGGCCGCCGTCCGCGACGGCTCGCTGGACGAGGCCGTGCTCGACGTCGCCGCGCGCCGGGTGCTCCGCCTGATCGCCCGGTCGCTGCCCGGCGTCGAGGCGGACGACTCGTTCGACGTCGACGCGCACCACGAGCTGGCCCGCGAGGCCGCGGCCGCCGGATCCGTGCTGCTGAAGAACGACGGCGGGCTGCTGCCGCTGGCCTCGACCGAGGGCGTCGCGGTCATCGGCGAGTTCGCCCGCACCCCCCGCTACCAGGGCGCCGGCTCGTCGCAGGTGAACCCGACTCGGCTCGACGCCCCGCTGGACGCGCTGCGGGAGGCCGGTGAGCTCGAGTTCGCCCCCGGCTTCACCATCGCGGGCGGCCCGGACGGTGACGACGCTGCCCTGCTCGCCGGGGCCGTGGAGGTGGCGCGCTCCGCGGAGACCGTCGTCGCGTTCCTCGGCCTGCCTGGGCCTGACGAGTCCGAGGGCTACGACCGCCCCCGCCTCGGGCTCCCCGACAACCAGGTGGCCCTGCTCCGGGCCGTGGCCGAGGTCAACCCCCGGGTCGTCGTCGTGCTCGCCAACGGCTCCGCGGTGAGCGTGACCGACTGGCGCGACCTCGCCCCGGCGATCCTGGAGACCTGGCTCGGCGGACAGGCGGGCGGGTCGGCCGTCGCGGACCTGCTGCTCGGCGTCCGCACCCCGTCCGGCCGGCTCACCGAGACCATCCCGCACCGGATCGAGGACACCCCCGCGTTCGGGAACTTCCCCGGCGAGGCCGGTGTCGTCCGGTACGGCGAGGGCGTGCTGGTGGGCTACCGCTGGTACGACACCCGCGCGATGGACGTCGCCTACCCGTTCGGCCACGGCCTGTCGTACACGACGTTCGGCTACTCCGACGTGGCGGCGACCGCGGACGGCACCGACATCACCGTGACCGCCACGATCACCAACACCGGGTCGGTCGCCGGCGCCGAGGTGGTCCAGGTCTACGTCCGCGACCCGCACGCCTCCGTGCTGCGCCCGACGCGCGAGCTCAAGGCCTTCGCCAAGGTGGCGCTCGAGCCCGGCGAGTCCCGCGCGGTGTCGTTCACGCTGGGCGCCCGCGACCTGTCCTACTGGCACCCCGGCCTGCACCGCWGGGTGCTCGAGGGCGGCGAGTTCGTCATCGAGGTCGGTGCGTCGTCCCGTGACCTGCGCGGTGCGGTGTCGCTGGAGATCGAGGGCGAGCCGCTGTGGGGCGAGCTCACGCCGATGTCCACGATCGAGGAGTGGCTCGCGCACCCGGTCGGCGGTCCGCTGCTGCAGGCCGCCCTGGTGCCGCCGGCCGACATGGGCCCGCTCGACGAGACGATGCAGGCGATGATCCAGCAGATGCCCGCCAAGGTGATCGCCGACTTCGGCCTCTCGGGCTTCGACCGCGAGACGCTGGACACCCTGGTGGCGAAGGTCGCGAACGGCACGTCACGCTGCCGTTCTCGCGGCTGGGACACTCGTGCGATGGACCTGGACCTCGTGCTGGCCCGGCTCGACTCGGCCGGGGTCTGGCTGGACCCCGGGCTGAGCGCCGACGAGCTCGCGGACGTCGAGCGGCGGTTCGGGTTCACGTTCTGCGCCGACCACCGCGAGCTTCTGACGCTCGCCGTGCCGGTCGGTGACCGCTGGCCGGACTGGCTCGACGAGGACGCGGAGGCACTCCAGAAGCAGCTCGCGTGGCCCGTCGACGGCGTGGTGGTCGACGTGCTCCAGAACGAGTTCTGGCCGGCGTCGTGGGGTCCGCGGCCTACCGACGACCTCGAGGCCGAGGCCCGTCGGCACCTCGCAGCGGTCCCGACGATGGTCCCCGTGTACGCGCACCGCTACCTGCCGAGCGGTCCCGCGGCGCCGGGAACGCCCGTCTTCTCGATCTACCAGACCGACGTCATCTCCTACGGCTGCGACCTGGCGGACTACCTGGAACGCGAGCTCCTCGGTCGGTCGTCGCCCGTCCCTCTGCCGGACGCCTCGCTCCGGGTCCCGTTCTGGTCCGACCTCGTAGACGGCGTCGACCCGGCGGACATGTGACGTCCACCCGGTCGCCGAGCTCGTGAGTTCGCGTCGAGTTCGGGAGCTGCAGCTCAAGAAGTCGGCGCGAACGCACGAACTCGCACCGGTCAGTCGGTCAGGAGCGCCGCGAACTGCGCCCGCAGGGCCTCCGCCATGTCCGGGCGGTCGTCCGGGGTGTCGGCCGCGAGCAGCCACTGGATCTGCATGCCATCCATCACCGCGACCGTGAGACGGGCAGCGGCGAGCGGATCGATGCCGGCGCGAAGGCGTCCTTCGTCGCGCCACCGCTCGAACTCCGCCGTCGTCAGGGTGAGGACGGCGCGGTAGCGGTCCTGGAAGTACTCGTGCGCGGGATGGTCGGGGGCGGTGGCCTCCGCGGAGAGCGTCGCGAACAGCTCGACGATCCCGGGGCGCGCGGCGTTGCGCTCGATGAGTCGCGCCAGGCCGGCGAAGTAGTCGTGGCCCGCGTCGAGGTCGGCCCGGAAGAGCGCCTCGTCCACCTCGTCCCGCCGCGCGAGGACCGCCGCGAGCAGTACGGCCTTGCTCGAGAAGTGGTGCAGCAGACCCGGGTGGGAGATGCCGACACGCGAGGCCACCTCGCGCAGGGACGCCGTGTGGTACCCCACCTCGCCGAACAGCTGCATGGCCGCGTCGAGGATCTCCTCGCGCGTGGCACGGCCCTTGGCGTAGCCGGCCGCGCGGGAGCCTGACGCCGGAGGAGCTGCGGACTGCGTCGCTGCGGTCGTGACCTCGGTCGTCATGGGCCCAGGATGCCACGAGGGAGCCAATTCCGACCAGATGGTAACCACGGCCTTCCACCAATCCCGACCGCGTGGTAACTTCCCACTTACCACGCGGTCGGGATTCAAAGACGGTCCGACCCGCTGTCCGACACAGGAGTCGACATGGCCCTCTCCCAGCCCCCGGCCCCGCTCACGAGCGCGGCACCCCCGGCACCGAGCACCACCGCGCGCGAGCCGCGCAGCTACCTGCCCGCCCTCAGCCTCGCCAACCTCGGCGTCTACGTCGCGCTGCTCACGCCGGTGATGGTGTCGATGGCGTTCAAGATCGACCACCTCGTCGGCAGCGAGGCGGCGCCGGCCACGCTCGGCATGGTCATGGGTGTCGGCGCGCTGTTCGCCCTCATCTGCAACCCGCTGGCCGGCCGCCTGTCCGACCGCACCACCAGCCGCCTCGGCATGCGTCGCCCGTGGATCATCGGCGGCGCGATCGTCGGCACCGCGGCCCTCGTCGTGGTCGGCACCGCGCAGTCCGTCGCGCTCGTGCTGGTCGGCTGGTGCGTGGCGCAGGCCGGGTTCAACGCGGTGCTCGCCGCCGCCAACGCGACCATCCCGGACCAGGTGCCGGTCGAGCGCCGCGGCAAGGTGTCCGGCCTGGTCGGCATGGCGTTGCCGCTGGCCATCCTGCTCGGCAGCGTGATCGTCAACCGGATCTCCGCCGACGTCACCCGGTTCCTGGTCCCGGCCGCCCTCGGCCTGCTCTTCTCGCTCCTGCTCGCCGCCGTCCTGCGCGACCGCCGCCTGTACGAGGCGCCCGCGCAGAAGTTCACCGCCGGGCAGTTCTTCGGGTCGTTCGTCTTCAACCCCCGCAAGCACCCGGACTTCGGCTGGACCTGGCTGACCAAGTTCATGGTGATGTTCGGCTACGCGGGCATCGCCACGTTCCTGCCGTACTACCTGATCGGCCGGTTCGAGCTGTCCGAGCAGGACGCCACCGGCGTCATTCTCACCGCCACGTTCGCGTCGGTGATCGGCATGGTCATCTCCAGCCCCATCGGCGGCATCCTGTCCGACCGGTTCGGCAAGCGTCGCCCGTTCGTCGCCGCCGCCGGCGCGATCATGGCCGTCGGCCTCGTGGTGCTCGCGTTCGCTCCGTCGATCGCGCTGGTCGTGGTCGGGCAGGCCATCATCGGGCTCGGCGCGGGCGCGTTCTTCTCCGTCGACATCGCGCTGGCCACGCAGGTGCTGCCCAGCAAGGACGACACCGCCAAGGACCTCGGTGTCCTCAACATCGCCAACGCGCTGCCGCAGTCGCTGGCGCCCGCGATGGCCCCCGCCATCCTGGCGGTCGGCGCCCACCTGCCCATCGGGCAGTACCCCACCTGGTACCTGTTCGGCGCGCTCGTCGCGCTGGCCGGCGCCGCGCTGGTCTACAAGATCAAGGGCGTCCGCTGATGCGGGAGTACGAGGACCCGACGCGGCCCGTCGACGAGCGCGTCGAGGACCTGCTCGGCCGGATGACGCTCGAGGAGAAGGCCGGCCAGCTGTTCCAGCACATGATCACCGCCGGACCGCTGGACGAGAGCGACGCCGTCTTCGGCCTGCCGTCCGCCAAGGAGTACGTCCTCGGCAAGCACATGACGCACTGGAACCTGCTGGGCGTCCCCGGCGACGCCCGCCAGATCGCCGAGTGGCACAACCGCCTCCAGGCCCTGGCGCAGGAGACGCGGCTCGGCATCCCCGCCACGATCGCGACCGACCCCCGGCACGCGTTCACCGACAACCCGGGCACGGCCCTGCTCTCCGGCCCGTTCTCGCAGTGGCCCGAGACGCTCGGGCTGGCGGCGACGCGCGACGAGGCGCTCACGGAGCGGCACGCGGACATCGCCCGTCAGGAGTACCTCGCGGTCGGACTGCGGACCGCGCTGCACCCGCAGGTCGACCTGGCCACCGAGCCTCGCTGGGCGCGCGCCAACGGCACGTTCGGGGAGGACGCCGACCTGACCGGCCGCATGGGCGCCGCGTACGTGCGGGGGTTCCAGGGGCCCGACTTCGGGGTCGAAAGCGTCTCGACGATGACCAAGCACTTCCCCGGCGGAGGTCCGCAGAAGGACGGCGAGGATCCCCACTTCGCCTACGGCCGCGAGCAGGTGTACCCCGGGGGCCGGTTCGCCGAGCACCTGGAGCCGTTCAAGGCGCTCCTGGCGGCCGGGACGCGGCAGATGATGCCGTACTACGGGATGCCGGTCGGGTTGGAGGGCATCCCCGAGGTCGGCTTCGGGTTCAACAAGCCGGTGCTCGACCTGCTCCGCGACGAGCTCGGCTTCGACGGGATCATCTGCACCGACTGGGGCCTGGTGACCGACGCCGAGGTGTTCGGGCAGCCGTTCCCCGCGCGGGCGTGGGGGGTCGAGCACCTGTCGGTCGAGGACCGCGTCGCTCTCATCCTCGATGCCGGCGCCGACCAGCTGGGCGGCGAGGCGTGCCCGGAGGTCGTCGTGTCGCTCGTGCGCAGCGGCCGGATCACCGAGGCGCGGGTCGACGCGTCCGTCCGGCGGCTCCTGCGGGAGAAGTTCCTGCTCGGGCTCTTCGACGAGCGTCGTTACGTCGACGTCGACGCGGCATCCCGGATCGTCGGTTCCGACGAGTTCCGCGCCGCCGGCATCGCAGCCCAGGCCGCGGCGGTGACCGTCCTGACCAACGACGGCATCCTGCCGCTGGCCCCCGGACTGCGGATCTACGCCGAGGGGTTCGAGGGCACGGTGGACGACCCCGCCGATGCCGACGTCGCGATCCTGCGGCTGCAGGCGCCGTACGAGCAGCGCGGTCCCGGGTTCGAGTCGTTCTTCCACGCCGGCTCGCTCGACTTCCCCGAGTCGGAGGTCGCGCGCATCGCCGCGATCTGCGCGCAGGTGCCGACCATCCTCGACGTGTACCTCGACCGGCCGGCGATCCTCACGCCGCTGGTGGAGGGGGCCGCGGCGGTCGTCGTGAACTTCGGCGCCGGTGCCGGTCCCCTGCTCGACGCGCTCCGCGGTGCCGCGCGCGGGAGGCTCCCGTTCGACCTGCCCCGGTCGATGGCCGCCGTCGAGGCGTCCCGCGAGGACGTCCCGTTCGACACGGCCGACCCGCTGTTCCGGTTCGGGCACGGCCTCACCGTCTGAAGCCGGCACTCGCGTGAAGACTTCGTACCGCCTGGCGTGACGAAGTCTTCACACGAGCGAGGTCGGGCCGACGCGGGCGGTACCGAACGGCCTCCGCGGCGTGCCGAGAGGACGACGAGCGCGAACCGCCGCAGTCCGCGGAGCCCGCCCACCGCTCGCGCCGCGTTCTGCTCTTGCTGCTGGTCCCGGTCGCGGCGGTCGCCGTGCTGGCCGGCGCTCAGCAGGTGAGCGAGGCCCTCGAACGGGCAGCCGACGCGAGGGTGGCCGCACTGCCGGGCGCGATCGACCCGCTGGGCGACAGCGTCGACGTCGTGTGGCGCTCCGACCCGATCGACCTCCCGCTCGCGTACGGGCTCGTGGCGCAGGGCGCGGTGCACGGCGTCGTCGTCGGCCCGGACGGGTCGCTGACGTACCGGGCCGTCGACCTCGCGACCGGGGCCGAACGGTGGTCCACCGACCTCCGCGGCCCCGACCCGGACCTCGTCGACCCCCTGAACACCAGCCGCACCCGCTGCCAGCCCTGGGGCGCGGACCTCGCCGACCCCACGCAGGTCGTGTGCCTGGTCACCGACGTCTACCTGGGTCGAGCCGGCACGGGCGAGGCGGGCCGCGTCGCCTCGCAGTCGCGGCTGCGCCTGCTCGACCTGGCGGACGGGCACACGCTGGTCGACCGCGCGATCGAACCCGTCGGCTCGATGGCGGTGCTCCCGGGCCTCGTCGCGACCGGCGCCGTGGACGCTGCGAACCACCTGCTCGTCGTGGCGACCGACCCGCTCACCGGGGCGGAGCTCTGGCGGTACCGCGGCGCCGGACCCCTGCCCGGAGCCACCCCGCCGCCCCCGGACGTCGCCGGGGTGGGCGGCCTCGTCTTCGTGGCCACCAGCGCCGCCGACGGCCCGATGCTGCTCTCTGCCACGGGCGAGCGCATCCCGGTCGACGCCGCGACCAACGGCTGGGCGGGGACCGAGCAGGGCTGGCTCACGCTGCAGCGGCTGGAGCCCGGCCGCAACGACCCCGTCACCACCGTGTACCGGCCCGGCGAGCCGCCGGTGGAGGTGGACGGGACGTTGCTCGACCGCAGCGTCGACGACGGCAGCGTGCCGGGCTTGGAGGTGTCGACAGGGCAGGAGTTGTACGGCTGGGACACGAGGACGGGCGCCCGGCGCTGGGAGGCAGACGTGGACGTCGCACCCGCCTTCCGACCGTCGGTCCTGGTGATCGAGGGGGTCGTGTACGTGGCGGGGTTCGACGACATCGTCGCGCTCGACGCGCGGACCGGCGACGTGCGGTGGACGTTCCCGCGACAGGTCGGCAGCTACCGCGGGGAGCTGCTGACCGACGGCGCGCACATCCTGCTCGTCGAGGCGCTCGGCGACGGCTTCGGGACCGCCTACGTGATCATCCTCGACCGGCGCGACGGCAGCTTCGTCCACCGCCTCGCCCTCCCGGCCGGCGTCCGGGACGTCTTCGCCGCGGGGCGCCGGCTCGTCGACGCCGGGCCGCAGGGGATCGCCGGGCTCGGGTGACGGATCAGGTCCCGACCACCAGCCCGGCCTCGCCGCGGTCCACGAGGACCGTGTCGCCGTCCTTGATCTCGCCCGCGAGGATCTGCCGGGCCAGCCGGTCACCGATCTCGCGCTGCACCAGTCGCCGCAGCGGCCGCGCGCCGTACGCGGGGTCGTAGCCCTCGATCGCCAGCCACTCGCGCGCGGCCGGCGAGACCTCGAGCGTGAGCCGGCGGTCCTTCAGACGACGGCCCAGAGCGGCCACCTGGAGCTCCACGATGTGCCCGAGCTCGTCCAGCGAGAGAGGGTCGAAGAGGACCACGTCGTCGAGCCGGTTGAGGAACTCCGGCTTGAACGCGGTCCGCACCGCGGACATGACCGCCTCGCGCTTCTGATCGTCGGACAGGAGAGGGTCCACCAGGAACTGCGAGCCGAGGTTCGACGTGAGCACCAGGATCACGTTGCGGAAGTCGACCGTGCGCCCCTGGCCGTCGGTGAGCCGCCCGTCGTCGAGCACCTGCAGCAGCACGTCGAACACCTCGGGGTGCGCCTTCTCCACCTCGTCGAGCAGGACCACCGAGTACGGCCGGCGGCGGACGGCCTCGGTCAGCTGCCCGCCCTCCTCGTACCCGACGTACCCGGGGGGCGCGCCGACGAGCCGGGCCACCGAGTGCTTCTCGGCGTACTCGGACATGTCGATGCGGACCATGGCGCGCTCGTCGTCGAACAGGAAGTCYGCSAGCGCCTTGGCCAGCTCGGTCTTGCCCACGCCGGTCGGCCCGAGGAACAGGAACGATCCCGTCGGCCGGTCGGGGTCGGACACGCCCGCACGCGCACGGCGGACAGCGTCCGACACCGCGGCGACCGCGGGGCGCTGCCCGATGAGCCGCTCCCCGAGCACGTCCTCCATGCGCAGGAGCTTGGCCGTCTCGCCCTCGAGCAGCCGCCCGGCCGGGATGCCGGTCCACTGCGCGACCACCTCGGCGACCTCGTCGGGCCCGACCTTCTCCGCGATCATCGGCGCCGAGTCGGGCAGGGAGTCGACGGCCTCCTCGTCCGCCTCGGCAAGAGCGATCTGCTCCTGGAGCGCGGGCAGCTCGCCGTACTGGATGCGCGCGGCACCGGCCAGGTCGCCCTCGCGCAGCAGCCGCTCCGCGTCCGAGCGCAGGGCGTCGAGCCGGGCCTTCAGGTCGCCGACCAGGTTGTGCCCGGCCTTCTCCTTCTCCCACCGCGCGGTCAGCGACGCGAGGTCCTCGCGCCGGTCGGCCAGATCTGCCCGCAGGCGCTGCAGCCGGTCCGCCGAGGCGGGGTCGTCGGACTCGCTGAGCACGACCTCCTCCATCTCGAGCCGGGTCACGGCGCGCTGCAGCTCGTCGATCTCGATCGGCGACGAGTCCAGCTCCATTCGCAGGCGGGACGCGGCCTCGTCGACCAGGTCGATGGCCTTGTCGGGGAGCTGGCGGCCGGTGATGTAGCGGTCGGAGAGGGCGGCCGCGGCGACCAGGGCGGAGTCGGCGATGGTGACCTTGTGGTGCGCTTCGTACCGCTCCTTGAGCCCGCGCAGGATGGCGACGGTGTCCTCCACCGAGGGCTCGCCGACGAACACCTGCTGGAACCGCCGCTCCAGCGCGGGGTCCTTCTCGATGCGCTCGCGGTACTCGTCGAGCGTGGTGGCACCGACCAGGCGCAGCTCGCCGCGGGCCAGCATGGGCTTGAGCATGTTGCCCGCGTCCATGGCGCCCTCGGAGCCGGCACCCGCACCGACGACCGTGTGCAGCTCGTCGATGAACGTGATCACCTCGCCGTTCGAGCCGGTGRTCTCCGCCAGCACGGCCTTGAGCCGCTCCTCGAACTCGCCGCGGTACTTGGCGCCGGCCACCATGGCGGCCAGGTCGAGCGCCACGAGCTTCTTGCCGCGGAGCGACTCGGGCACGTCACCGGCGACGATGCGCTGGGCGAGCCCCTCGACGACGGCGGTCTTGCCGACGCCGGGCTCGCCGATGAGGACGGGGTTGTTCTTGGTGCGGCGCGACAGCACCTGCACGACGCGGCGGATCTCGGCGTCGCGGCCGATCACCGGGTCGAGCTTGCCGTCACGGGCGCGCTGGGTCAGGTCCATGCCGTACTGCTCGAGCGCCTTGTACGTGCCCTCGGGGTTGGGCGTCGTGACCCGCGCCGAACCGCGGACCGCGGGCAGCGCTGCCGCGAGCGCGTCCCGGGACGCGCCCTGCGCGCGCAGGGCTTCGGCCACACCGGACTGGCCGGTGGCGAGGCCGAGCAGCAGGTGCTCGGTGGAGATGTAGTCGTCGCCGAGCGAGCGCGCCTCGGAGGACGCCGCCTCCAGCGCGGTCGACGTGGCGCGCGATGCCGAGGGCTGCGCGACGGTGGAGCCGCTGCTGGACGGGAGGTTCACCAGCATGGCCCGGACGGCCCGGCCGAGCGCACCGCGGTCCGCGCCGACGGCGTCGAGCAGGCCGTTGGCGACGCCGCCCTCCTGCTGCAGGAGCGCGTTCAGCACGTGTGCGGGCTCGAGCTGCGGGTTGCCGGCGGCCGATGCCTGCTGGATGGCGTCGCCCAGGGCCTCCTGGGACCGGGTGGTGAACTTGTCGTCCACGTGACCTCCTTGTGTGTCGAGTCTGCTCTTCGCAACCGCGGCCAGAGTTGAGTCTATTCCGCTCAAGTCTGGAAGCCACCTCGGCAGGTTCGCTCGTGCGACGATCACGCCATGACCGACGACGTGCTCGGGCCCGGCTGGACTGCTCAGACGCTGCCGCTGCGGCCCGACGGCCGCACCCCCGATCCCGTCGCCACCCTCGTCCACCGCACCGGATCACCCAGCCGACGCGCCCTGCTCTACGTGCACGGGTTCGTCGACTACTTCTTCCACACGCACGTCGGTGACGCGCTCGCGGCCCACGGCTACGACGTCTACGCGCTCGACCTGCGCGACTTCGGGCGCTCGATCCGCGACGGTCGGCCGCCCAACCACGTCACCGACCTGGGCGCGTACGCCGAGGAGATCGACGCCGCCGTCCGGATCATCCGCGCCGACCACGACGAGGTCGTCCTGCTGGGTCACTCGATGGGCGGGCTGGTCACGTCCCTGTGGGCGGACGCCCGCCGGGGCGAGCACCTCATCGACGCGCTAGTGCTCAACAGCCCGTGGCTCGACCTGCGCGGCTCGTGGTTCGAGCGCACGGTGTTCACCGCCGTGCTCGACGGCGTCGGCAGGGTCGCCCCGGACGTCGTCGTCGGCAAGATCGGTCCGTTCTACGGGCGCGCCCTGCACGAGGGCACCGGCGGGGAGTGGTCGTACGACCTCGCGTGGAAGCCTCACGACGGCTTCCCGGCCCGCGCCGGGTTCGCCCGGACCATCCGGCGCGGCCACGCGCGCGTCGCCCGCGGCCTGGACATCGACGTGCCGGTCCTCGTCCTGGCCTCCGACGCCTCCGGCCCCGACGACGTCTGGCACGACGCCCTGCTGACCACGGACTCGGTGCTGGACGTCGCGGACATGAAGCGGCTAGCACCCAACCTCGGCCCGGACGTCACCTACGTCGAGATCCCCGGCGGCACCCACGACCTGGCGCTGTCCCCCAGGCCCACCCGCGACACGTACGTCGCCGAGGTGCTCAGGTTCCTGGACGCGCGTCTGGGCTGACCGGGTCCATCAGCGGCGGGCGGTTGGTGACCACCAGCCACGCTGCGAGCGTGGCGAGCACCAACCCGACCAGCAGCGACACCTGCGGCACCACCGCGACCGCCATGAACAGGCTCAGCCAGCCGTTGCGGGTGGCGGCGACGACGATGCCGACCACGGCCGCCCCGACCGCGAGCGCCAGGGGCACCGCGTCCCACGCGGAGTGCACGGCGAACCCGAGCGCGACGCCGACGAACAGCGCGGGGAAGATGCGTCCGCCACGGAAGCCGGACGTGGCGGCGACCAGCAGCGCGGCCAGCTTGATGCCGGCCAGGGCCAGGAAGCCGAGTGCGGTCGTGGTGGCAGCCAGGCCGGGCAGCTCCTGCATCTGCGACAGCCCCTTGAACAGGGTCACCTCGCCGCCGAGCGCGCCGAGCAGGCCCAGCAGCAGACCCCCGGCCGTGAGCATGAGGACCGGGTGGCCGATCCGCAGGAACAGGCGGTGCATCGGCACGAAGAGGTACACGGCGACCAGGCCGACCGCGGCGGCGCCGACGGCGATGACGATCGCGTAGCCGAGGTCCTCCAGGCCGCCGTAGGTGTACGCGGGGACGTCGACGGACAGGTCCAGGTCCTCCAGCTGCAGCATGGTGAGCGCCCCGGCGGTCGCCGCGACCAGAGGAGCGAACAGCCGGTCCCACAGCGGGATGCGGCGGTCGCCCGCATCCAGCTCCGAGAGCAGCAGCGCGGCCGCGACGGGCGTGCCGAACATCGCGCCGATCGTGCCGGACACCGCGATGGCCAGCCACATGGTGGTCTTGACCTTCGGCAGGAAGCGCAGCCCGAGAGCCACCGCCAGTCCCACGTTGATCCCGATGATCGGGTTCTCCGGCCCGAGGCTCACCCCGCCCGCGAGCATGAGGACCAGGGCGAGCGCCAGCCCCGGCAGCACCCGCAGGCCCAGAGGCGCGGCGACCAGCTCCTGCGTGGCCGGGTCCGGACCCGCGTGCCCCGGCACGTAGCGGATGACGAGCCCGATGAGCAGACCGATCGCGGTGAGCACCCCGATGATCCAGAGCGCGGAGTTGGAGTCCACGCCGAGCGCCGCGCTCAGGTCGTCCCAGATCCAGCCCTCGAGCAGCTTGGCCAGCCAGCTGAGCGCGAAGAGCGTGAGCGCGCAGCCGATCCCGACGACCGCCGCGGGCACGGCGAGCCGCAGCAGGCTCAGGACCGGCACCCGGAACTCCTGCTCGGTCGCCATGTCAGAGGCCCGCGTCCTGGGGCTCGGACAGGGAGAGCGTCGCGCCGACCACCGCGGGCGTCGCCGAGATCCGCCGCTCCAGCGACGCGAGCACGTGCGACGCGTCGTCCTCGGCCATGTTGCCCGCCAGGTCGACGGCACCCACCAGGTAGATCTGCCGCGCGCCGACGAACTCGAGCCGGAGCTCGGTGACCCGGTCGACCTCGGGGAGCTCCAGCAGCGCCCGGACGGCCGCGGCCTGCAGGCTCGGGTCCACCGCCTGGCCGACGAGGAACCGCCGGTTGCGGTCGATGAGCACCACCGCGACCACGGCCAGCAGCACCCCGACGAGGATCGAGCCCACCGCGTCCGGGACAGGCGAGCCCGTCACCTGGTGCAGCGCGATGCCGACGAAGGCGATGAGGATGCCGACGAGCGCCGCCGCGTCCTCGAAGAACACCGCCCGCACGGTCGGGTCCGACGTCTCGAGCACGTGCTCGAGCACGTCCCGGTCCTGCCGGGCGGCGGCACGCTTCACCTGCCGTGACGCCTGCACGAACGAGATCCCCTCCAGCACCGCCGAGACCGCCAGCACCACGTACGCGATGACGAAGTCGCTGGCCGGCTCCGGGTGGATCAGCTCCTGGATGCCGTGCGTGATCGACACCCCGGCGCCCACCGCGAACAGCCCGATCGCCGCGAACAGCGACCACACGTACACCTCGCGGCCGTAGCCGAGCGGGTGCGTCGGGTCCGGGGGCCGTGCGGCGCGCCGCTGCGCGATGAGCAGGAACACCTCGTTCCCGGCGTCGGCCCACGAGTGCGCGGCCTCCGCGAGCATCGACGCCGCCCCCGTCATCACGGCGGCCACCGTCTTGGCGACGGCGATGAGCAGGTTGGCCCCGAACGCGACGACGACGGTCAGCGTGCTCTCGCCGTGGGACTCCTCCGTCGACCCCGCGGCGGACACCACGGCGACGGGCGGTTCCCTGGGGTCGCCCGCGGCGAAGGGTGCCATGAGACGTGACTAGCACAGGCACCGGGTGATGTCTCCCCCCACAGAGCGCGTTCTGGCTGGTCGCCCGGGTGCGGCCAGCGCGGCGGGGGTGTTGGGTGAGCGCATGACGACCCACCGCGAGGCATGGCCCACCGGCACCCCGGCGTGGGCCGACATCACGGTGCCGGACGTCGCCGCCGCACGCGCCTTCTACGGTCCGCTGTTCGGCTGGGAGTTCGAGGTCGGCGGTCCCGAGGTCGGCTCGTACACGCAGGCGTTCACCGACGGGCGCCGCGTCGTCGGCTTCGGCGAGCCCATGAACGAGGAGCCCGCGCCCCCGCCCGCCTGGTGCGTCTACCTCGCCACCCAGGACCTCCCCGCGACCGCCGCCGCCATCGCCGAGGCCGGCGGAAAGCAGGTCGTGCCGCCGATGCCGATCCTGGACCTCGGCAGCATGGGCATCTTCGTCGACACCGCAGGGGCCGTGTTCGGGGTCTGGCAGCCCGGCTCGCACACCGGCTGGGACGTGGTCGAGGAGCCCGGCTCGGTGGTCTGGTCCGAGGTCATGGTGCACGACCAGCCCGCCGCGGCCGCGTTCTACGAGCGGGTGTTCGCCTACGACGTCGAGGACCTGAGCGCGCCCGGCTTCACCTATGCGTCGGTGTCCGTCGGCGGCGCACCCGGGGCCGGCGTGGGCGGCTACGGCGCCCAGGCCGGGGCCGACGCGCCCGCCGCGTGGACCCTGTACTTCGGCGTGACCGACACCGACGCGTCGGCCGCGCGTGTCACCGAGCTGGGCGGCACGGTGGTCAGCCCGCCGACGGACTCCGCGTTCGGGCGGATGGCTATCGTGGCCGGGCCGTTCGGCGAGGTCTTCGCGCTGATGGGGCCGACGGCCGACGCCTAGGCTGGACCCTCGTGACCCTCCCGTCCGACGCGTTCCGGCACGTGGCGTCGCGGCCGCACGAGCCGCTGCGCACGTTCCACCCGCGTCGCGCTCCCCTGGGCCCCGAGCGCGAGGACGCCCTGCGGCACCTGTGGCCGCGGCTCGGGTTCTCGGTGCACGACGCGGGCTCGCCGATGCCAGTGGCGCCCGACGGCTCCCTGGACACGGTCGCGCTCTTCGGGCGGTCGGCTCCGGTGGTGCTGGAGATCGGGTCGGGCATGGGCGAGACGACGACCGCGATGGCCGCCGCCGATCCCGCGCGGGACTACCTGGCGGTCGAGGCGCACCTGCCCGGCGTCGCGAACCTCCTCGGCCTGGTCGACCGCGCGGGGCTCACCAACGTCCGGGTGGCCCACGGCGACGCGCTGGACCTCGTGCGGACCGCCGTAGCCGAGGAGTCGCTCGACGCCGTGCACGTGTTCTTCCCCGACCCGTGGCCCAAGGCCCGCCACCACAAGCGCCGCCTGGTGCAGCCGTCGCACGTCGCGCTCCTGCGGTCGCGGCTGCGGCTCGGCGGCACCCTGCACTGCGCCACCGACTGGGCCGAGTACGCCGACGCGATGCTCGCCGTGCTCGCGGCCGACCCGTCCCTCGAGAACACCGTGGACGCGTTCGTCCCGCGTCCGCCGCACCGGCCGGTCACCAAGTTCGAGCAGCGCGGCCTCGACCTGGGCCACGAGGTCCACGACCTGGTGTTCCGGAGGATCCGATGACGTTCCGCATCCTGCTCGTCCCCGGCGTCAACCCCGACCGCTGGCTGCGCGTCTGGCAGGAGCGGCTGACGGACGTCCCGGTCGAGCTGGTGCACGCGCAGCCCGACGAGGCCGTGACCGTCCTGCGATCGGGCCGTGCCGACGTGGCCCTGGTCCGGCTGCCCGTGACCGATGACGACCTGTCGACCATCCCGCTGTACACCGAGTCCACGGTCGTCGTGGTGCCCAAGGACCACGTGTTCAGCGTGGTCGAGGAGATCGACGCAGCGGACCTTGAGGACGAGCTGCTCGTCGTGCCCCTCGACGACCAGCTGCACTGGGCCGACGCGCCCGGCGCCCGCTTCGCCGGCGACCCCGTCCCGATGACCACCGACGCGGTCGAGCTCGTCGCCGCCGGGGTCGGGGTGCTCGTCCTGCCGCAGTCGCTCGGTCGCCTGCAC
>NZ_JBFUHU010000002.1:0-39904 GCF_056402235.1 Cellulomonas sp. P4_B5_2 | reverse complement strand
GAGCCGGCCGTCGCCGTGCACCAGACCGGCCGGAACTCGGGGGTCATGCACTCCGGCCTCTACTACCCGCCGGGCAGCCTCAAGGCGCGCATGTCGGTGGCCGGCCAGCGCAGCATGACCGACTACGCCCGCGAGCACGGGGTCGACGTCGAGATCACCGGCAAGCTCGTGGTCGCGACCGCGCCCGACCAGGTGCCCGGCCTGCACCGGCTCGCCGAGCGCGCCCGGGCCAACGGGGTCCCCGCCCAGCTGGTGGGGAAGGCCGGCGCCCGCGAGCGCGAGCCGCACGTCGAGTGCGTCGACGCGCTGTGGGTGGAGAGCACGGGGATCGTCGACTACACCGGCATCTGCCGGGCGCTCGCCGCGGAGGTGTCCGACGGGGGCGGTGTGGTGCTGCTCGGCGCCTCGGTCGCCGGGGCGACCGAGACCGAGGACCGGGTGCACCTGCGGATCGAGCGGGGTGACGCGTTCTCCGAGCTGCGGGCGGACGCCGTGGTGGCCTGTGCCGGCCTGCACGCCGACCGCGTCGCGCGGGCGTGCGGCCTCGAGCCGAGCGCGCGGATCGTGCCGTTCCGCGGCGAGTACTTCGAGCTGTCCGCCACCGCCGCCGAGCTGGTCAACGGGCTCGTCTACCCGGTGCCCGACCCGCGCTTCCCGTTCCTCGGCGTGCACCTCACGCGGATGATCGGCGGCGGCGTGCACGCGGGCCCGAACGCCGTGCTCGCCCTGGCCCGTGAGGGCTACTCGTGGCGGGAGGTGAACGTCCGCGACGCGGCCGACGCCCTGACCTGGCCCGGCCTGTGGCGGATGGGCGCGCGCAACCTCG
The DNA here is from genome assembly GCF_056402235.1 of Cellulomonas sp. P4_B5_2. Lineage (NCBI taxonomy): Bacteria > Bacillati > Actinomycetota > Actinomycetes > Micrococcales > Cellulomonadaceae > Cellulomonas > Cellulomonas sp. P4_B5_2. The sequence goes on along the minus strand of NZ_JBFUHU010000002.1, from coordinate 39,078 downwards.
TGCCGGGCGCGCGCGAGGTTGTCCGGTCGCTGTCCCGGCGCGCGTTCGCGCACAGCCTGGCGCAGCTGGTGCCCGCGATCGTCCCGGACGACCTCGTCCCCTCGCCCGCCGGGGTGCGCGCGCAGGCCGTGGCACGCGACGGACGGCTGGTCGACGACTTCCTGCTGCAGCGCACCGCGCGGCAGGTGCACGTGCTCAACGCCCCCTCACCGGCGGCGACGTGCGCGCTGGAGATCGCCGACCACGTGGTGGACGAGCTCGCCGTCGCCTGACGCACCCTCTGGACCGAACGTGTGACGGCACCCTTCTGACCCGGGTGAAAAGGGTCGCGCACGGTCGGAACCGGGTCTCTGCGTCGGTACCGTGAGCACCTTCCACCTGTCCGCTTTCTGGCGCTTTGGTCGGTCGTCGATCCGCTGGACCCCACCCTGCCGAGGTCGCCGATGTCCACCCCGCACAGCCCGTCCCGGGCCACCGCCGCAGCCGCCGGTCGCGGCCGCGCGCTGGTGCTCGCGGCCGTGCTCGTGCTGGGCACGACGGCGGGGTGCACCTCACCGAGGTCGGAGCCGGACGCCACCGCCTCGCCGTCGTCGAGCGCCACCCGCGACCGCGCCGGTGCCACCGCCACGGACCGACCCTCGGACGACCCCTCCGCCCCCGACTCGGCGAGCACGGGGACTCCGGGGAGCGGCGGTGCGGAGGTGCTCGCGGGCGAGATCCTGCCGTCGCAGCCGCCCGGTCCGTCCGGGCTGCCCGACACCACGGCACCGGGTCCGTCGCTGACGGGACCGCTGCCCGCGACCGGCGCGGCGAACGGCGCCGTCGTGAAGGGCTTCCCCACCGGGGTCGTCCCGATCCTCGACGGGCTCACCGTCGTCTCCAGCTCGGTGTCCGCGTCCGACGACCGGCTGCAGGTCGGGCTCCAGGCGAGCAGCGACTCCGCGCCCACCGACGTCCAGGCCGCGTACGTCGCCGCCCTCAGCGCCGCCGGCTTCACCGTCGAAGACTCCCCCGCCCTGCCCGGCTCCCTCGCCACGTCCTTCACCCGCGGGCCCGACGCCCTGGTGCTCACCGTGCGCGACCGCCTCGGCGGCGGCACCGAGCTCTCCGTCGCCGGCGCGCTGACGACGGCCGGGTGACGCGCGGTGTACCTGTCCCTGCGCGACCGTCCCGCCCGCTCCGACGCCGCGTCACCCGAAGAGGCGCGCGCGGTCAGGGCCGCCAAGCGCGGTCGGGTCTCGTCGGTGGTCATCACGCTCGGCGTGGTGAGCATGCTCACCGACATCTCGTCGGAGTCGGTCGCCGCCGTCCTGCCCCTGTACCTGACCACCGCCCTGGGTCTCTCGACGCTCGCGTACGGCTTCGTCGACGGCCTCATGCAGGGCGCCAGCGCACTGGTCCGGATCGCGGGCGGCTGGGCGGCGGACAGGGGCGACCACCCCAAGTGGGTCGCGGTCGTCGGGTACGGGCTGTCGGCGGTCACCCGGGGAGTGCTCCTGGTCGCCAGCAGCTTCGCGGCGGTGACGGCGATCGTCGCGATCGACCGCGTCGGCAAGGGGATCCGCACCGCGCCGCGCGACGCGATGATCACCGCCTCGTCGGACCCGCGCACGCTCGGTCGGTCGTTCGGGGTGCACCGCACGCTCGACACGATCGGTGCCGCCCTCGGACCGCTCCTCGCGTTCGTCGTCCTGTGGGCCATCCCCGACGGCTACCAGACCGTGTTCGTCATCTCGTTCGGCTGCGCCGTCATCGGGCTCGCCGCCCTGGTCCTGCTGGTGCCCGACCTGCGCCCGCGCCGGGCGGCCTGGCTCACGCAGCACCGGTCCCGCGAGGCCCGCAAGCTGCCGAAGTGCAAGGGCTGCACCTGCGACATCCCCGGGCTCGAGCCGGCCGGCCGGCCGTTCAGCTGGTCGTTCCTCACCGAGCCGGGGCTGCGGCGGATCTTCGTCATGGCCGGCATCCTCGCGCTGCTCACCGTGGGTGACGGCTTCATCTACCTGTCCCTGCAGGCCCGCGACGGGTTCGCGACGCAGTGGTTCCCGCTGCTGTACGTGGGCACCAACCTGGCCTACATGTCGCTCGCCATCCCCGTCGGTCGGCTGGCGGACCGGGTCGGCCGGGCGCGGGTGTTCGTGTGGGGTCATGCCGCGCTGGTGGTCGCCTACGTGTGCGCCGGCGTCGCGACCGCCTCGGCCGTGACCACCGTGGCGGCCCTGCTCCTGCTCGGGCTCTTCTACGCCGCGACGGACGGGGTGCTCGCCGCGCTCGTCGGGCGCCGGGCCGCCCCGAACGCCCGGGCGTCCGCGATCGGCACCGCCCAGACCGTGGTGGCCGTGGCCCGCATGGCCTCGTCCGCACTCTTCGGCCTGCTCTGGTACACCGTGGGCCGCGGACCGGCGATCCTCTCCGTCGCGGTCCTGCTCGCGTGCGCCGTGCCGGTCGCGTGGTACGTCGTCCGCGGGCTCGACGCGGCGCCCCAGGACGCCGACGCGGGACCCGAGCTCGTCGACGCCGAGGACGGCCGGTGAGGCGTGTGCCGCCGCGCGTGGCGATCCTCGTCGCCGTCACGGTCGTCGTCCTGGTCGGCGTGGGCGCCTACGCCGTCGCCGCCTGGCGCGCCAACCAGGCCGCGATCGAGTCCGCGCCCGCCGTCGAGTCGACCGACCTGGACGCCGTGCTCGCCGCGCCGCACATCGTGTTCCGCTCGACGCTGCCCGGCAACGAGTACGGCCTGGTCTCGGCGGTGCCCCTCGACGACCCCGGCGGCGCACGCGCGTTCACGGACGTCGCCTGCGACCGCGTGGACGTCGCCGGCCCTGTCGCCTCGTGCCTGCGCACGATCGCCGGCATCGCCACCCGGTGGGAGGCCGAGGTGCTCGACACCGACTGGCAGCCCGTCGAGACGTGGGGCCTGCCGGGCATCCCCAGCCGCACGCGCCTGTCCGACGACGGCACCCTGGTCGCGACGACCTCGTTCGTCACCGGCCACTCCTACGCGACGGTCGGGTTTTCGACCCTCACCGAGATCCACCGCGCCGACGGCACCTCGCTGGGCAACGTGGAGGACTTCGCGCTGACGGTCGACGGAGCCCCGTTCACCGCCGCGGACCGCAACATCTGGGGCGTGACGTTCGTCGACGACGACGAGTTCTACGCGACCGCCGCCTCGCAGTCCGTCGGCACCACCTGGCTGGTGCGCGGCTCCGTCGAGGACCGGACCCTCACGTCCCTGCGCACCGACGCCGAGTGCCCGTCGATCTCCCCGGACCGCACGCAGGTGGCCTACAAGAAGGTGGTCGACACCGTCGGAGGGCAGCCCGTCTGGTCGCTCGCCGTGCTGGACCTGGCCGACGGCACCGAGACGTTGCTGCCGGCCACCCGCGGGGTCGACGACCAGGCCGCGTGGCTCGACGACGACACCCTCCTGTACGGCCTGCCGCGGGCGGACCTGCCCGGCACCACCGACGTGTGGGCGGTGGACACGACGCCCGACGCGACCCCTGCCGTCCTCATCCCCGGGGCGTGGTCGCCGGCGGTGGTGGAGTGATCGCGGCGGGGGGCGAGGTGCGGTGCCTGGTGTACGCGCCGTACTCGTTCAGCGGACGCGGACCGGCGGAGAGCTGTGCGCAGATCGCCGGTGGGATGGCGGCCGCCGGCGTCCGCACCGAGGTCCACGCGGGCCGCAGCAGGACCGCGCTCCCCGAGGGGGTGACGGTGCGCACCCCCGTCCCGCCGGTGACCAGCCGGCTCCCGTGGCGCCGGGTCGAGCGGCCCGCGCTGCGCCTGCTCGACCGCCGGTTCCGCCGCACCGTGGACGCGGCGGACCCCGGGTCGACCGTCGCCCACTTCTGGCCCGGCACACCCGGTGCCGCCGTCGAGGCCGCACGCGACCGGGGCATCGTCACGGTGCGCGAGATGATCAACTCGGCCTGCGCGACCTCCGGACCCCTCCTGGACCGGGCCTACGCCCGGTTGGGCATGCCCCCCACGCACGCGGTGACCCGGGACGTCATCGAGGGCGAGACGGCCGAGCTGCGGCTCTACGACTACTACTTCGCGTCGAACCCGGAGGTCGAGAAGTCCCTCCTCGCGCTCGACGTCCGGCCCGAGCAGATCCTGCGGACGTCGTTCGGCTGGCGACCCGAGCGGTTCGCGCTCGGTGCCCCGGTCGAGCGGGGGCCGGGGTTCCGGGCCGTGTTCGTCGGCCGGATCGGCGTGCGCAAGGGAGTGCCCGAGCTGCTGGAGGCCTGGGCGTCCCTGGACGTCGAGGGCGAGCTGGTCCTCGTCGGCGCCGTCGACGACGAGATCCGTGACCTCGTCGACGCGCACGCGCGGTCGGGCCGCGTCCGGCTGGCCGGCTACGTCGACAACCCCGCAGTGCTGTACTCCGGGTCCGACGTCTTCGTCTTCCCCACCTGGGAGGAGGGCGGGCCGCAGGTGACCTACGAGGCGGCCGCCTGCGGCCTCCCGGTCGTCACGACGCCGATGGGTGCCGCCCGCCTGGTCGAGCAGGGGCGCACGGGTGTGGTGGTCGAGCCCGGCTCCGCGCCCCAGATCGCTGCTGCGCTCCGGCTGCTGGCCGAGGACGCCGAGACCCGGCGCGCGTACGGAGCGGCCGCGCGTGCGGCCGCCGACCGGTTCACGTACGGCCGGGTGGGCGCTCAGCGCGCAGAGCTGCTCCGCGGGGTGCTCGGCGGCTAGTCCCCGCTCACTGGTCGGCGCCCGGGCGGCGGCGGTCGATGTTCGCCGCCGGTCCGGACGCGACCACCTTGGCGTCGTTCGGCGCCAGGTCCTGCGGCGGAGCCGGTCGCTTCCCACGCGGCGGCGGTCCTCCCGGCTGGGCGCGTCGCCGGCCCGCCCCCGGCGCCGACCGGCGTCCGTGCCGGGGTCCTGCTGCTGCGCTCGGCGCCGCGGGGACCACCCCCGACCACGGCTGGCGGGCCGAGCGCGGCTCGAGGATCTGGATCGCGGCGAGCACCCCGACCCCCACCAGCACCCAGATCATCGCGAGCGCGCGGACCTTGCTGCCGTGCATGTAGGAGATCGACGGGGTAGCCGGCACGACCGCCGTGGTGATCAGGTCCGACGGTGCGACGCCCTCCTGCAGCCCCGCGAGCTCGGCGTCGATGCGCTCGATGAGCTCCGCCCGACGCACCCGGACAGCGTCGGCCGTGGGGCCGCTCACCTGGATGTCGAGCACCTGGCGGGGGTACACGCGGGACCACTGCCCGCCGTGGTCCGGCAGCTTGACCTGCCACCCGTCGAGGATGCCCTGGCCGACGATCGTCGCCGCCGGGTCGGCCATCTGGTTCCACGTCGCGTTCCCGTTCACGCGCTTCGCGACGGCACCGGCGGCGATGATGAGATCGCTCGAGGTGGTCCGCAGGGCGTTGGGGTTGATCGCGCTGGTGGGCGCCAGGAACGTGACCTCCGCGTGGGACCAGTACGCGCCCTCGGCGGTGACGGCGACGTAGCTGGCGAGCACGCCGATGAGGACAGCGCCGAGAAGCACGTACCACCGGCGGACGAGCGCTTGGAGCGCGTCCCAGATCGTCATCGCCCGCCACCTCCTGCCACCTCGTCGAGTCTGGCATGCAGACCCGGGCGGACCGCTCGGCGACCGGATGAAGATATCGTGACGAATCGGACATGATTCCGAGTGCCTGTGCCACCAGCGCGGGACCCGGCACTAACCTCGAAGGACCGCCGCCAGCCCGTCCGCTCGCGGGTCGATCTGGACAGGAGCAGCCATGGAGTTCACCGCTGTCGCTGCTGCACTGCTGCGGCGGTGGTACGTCGTGCTCGTGGGTCTCGCCATGACCGTGGGACTCGTGTACGTCGCCAACGACGCCGTCCCGCCGACGTACAGCGCGACCGGCAGCGTGCTCCTCCTGCCGCCCGGCGCGTCCCTCGAGGACGGCTCGAACCCCCTGCTCCAGCTGGGCGGGCTCGAGCAGCCCGCGGCGCTGGTCGTCGCGTACCTCGCGGGTGACGAGGCCCGTCAGGTGTTCGCGAAGGACTTCCCGAACACCACCTATGACATCGTGCTCGACCCGCTGTCCCGCGGCCCGCTGGTCCTGATCACCGTGGAGGACCCCTCGAAGGACGACGTGATGGAGGCCCTGAACTCGGTCCTCGCCACGCTGCCCGAGGCCCTGTCCATGCTGCAGGACCAGGTCGACGCCCCGGCCGACTCGCGGGTCACCTCGATGCCGCTGTCGGTCGACAGGGAGCCCACCACCGAGCGCGGCGACTCCCTGCGCGCGCTCATCGCCGCGGCGGGGTTCGCCCTGGTGCTCACGCTCGTCGGTGCGATCGCCTTCGACGCGCTGGCAGCCCGGCGACGTGAGCGCCGCCGTGCGACGGTGCGCGCCGACGAGCCCGAGGCACCCGCCGCCGCGGCCGTCGAGACGGAGCCCGTCGAGGCGACCGCCCCCGAGGACGCCGCGCCCGACGTGACGCCCGTCGTGGTCCCCGAGCTCGTCCCCGACGTCCCCGAGGTCGCCCCGGAGCCGGCGCCGGGCCAGGCGGAGCGCGGGGCGCTGTCGGACGCCGCCAAGACCTGGCCCGCCGGCGTCCCGCACATCGAGTCGCGCGACTTCGCCCGGTCGGAGGAGCAGTACGGCTCCGAGTGGCCGCCGCGGGCGCTGGACGGGCCGTCCCGCGACGACGAGTCGCGCGTCGCGCGTCGTGGATAGCTCGACCGTCTCGACCGTCACGACCGCGCGGTCGCGCGACGCCCTGCGCACGACCGGCGTCCTCACGTGGCTGACCGTCTACCTCGTCCTGCTGTTCGGCATCCCGTCGCGGCTGGTGTTCCACCCGCTGGGCAGCGCCGGCGCACCCTCGACGCTGTTCGGGCTCGCGAGCGCCCTCGTGTGGTTCCTCGCGCAGCTCTGGCGCTCGGCGAGCGTGGCCGGCCCTCGTCGACCGGTCCGGATCGCGCTCACGTACTTCCTGGTCACCGTCGGGATCAGCTACGTCGCGGCGATGACGCGGCCGATCGACTCCGACGAGGTCAGCCCGGCCGACGTCGCGGTGCTCGTGGTCATCTCCTGGTCCGGCGCGCTGCTGACGGCGCACGACGGCCTGACCAAGCTGCGGGACGTCGAGGTGCTGGTGCGCCGGTTCGCCTTCATCGGCGGGCTGATGGCCCTGGTGGGGCTCGCCCAGTACGTGACCAAGCAGCCGCTGGTCGACCGCATCGCCATCCCGGGCCTGACCGCGGTGAGCGATGTCAGCGCGGMCTTCCGCAACGGTCTGGTGCGCATCTCGGGGACGGCGACCAGCCCGATCGAGTTCGGCGCGCTCCTGTCGATCCTCCTGCCCCTCGCCCTGCACGGGGCGCTCCACCCCGCCGGGCGCGGGTTCGTGCGGCGCTGGTTCCCGGTCGCGACGATCTCGCTGGCCCTGGCCCTGTCGATGTCCCGCTCGGCGTACATCGGCCTCGCGGTCTGCATGCTCGTGCTCCTGGTGGGCTGGCCGCCTGCCCTGCGCTGGCGGGTGGGCGGGTCGTTCGTCCTCGTCGCCGGCGTGCTCGCGGCCGGCGTCCCCCGCCTCTTCAGCTCGGTCCGCGGCATGTTCAGCGGGGTGAAGGACGACCCGAGCATCACGTCACGGACCGACAGCTACGCGGTCGCCTGGCAGTTCTTCACCGACGCGCCCTGGTTCGGTCGCGGCCTCGGCACCTTCCTGCCCAAGTACCGGATCTTCGACAACAACTACCTCGGCCTGCTGGTCAGCGCCGGGATCGTCGGGACGGTCGCGTTCCTCGCCATCCCGGTCACCGCGATCGTCGTCCTGGTGCGCCGTCGGCGCCGGTGGGCGGACCCGCAGTCACGCGACCTCGCGCTCTYCCTCGTCGCGGGGATCCTGGCCGGTGCGGTCTCGCTCGCCTTCTTCGACGGGTTCGGGTTCCCGATGACGATGGGGACGCTGTTCCTGGCGCTCGGCATCGCGGGGGCGCTGATCCGGCTGCATCCGAGCGACCGCGACACGGGCCGACCACCGCCGGCGGTGGACGTGGAGCCGGCACCCGCCCTGCCCGCCCCGCCGCCCGCGGTCACGCCACCTACCGAGCCGCTCGACACGCGCCGAGCCCGGCGTGTGGGCTCGGCCGACGCACCGCGCTGACGGCTCCGGCTCAGCGCGCGGGGCCCCGGGACCGGACGAACGACTCGAGCTCGCCGGGCGTCTCGAGGTCGATGTACGCGCGTCCCCACGGGTCTGCGGGGTCGGGCGCGGGGTCGTCCGACGGGACCCTCGAGCGGAACCCGAGCAGGCCGTCGAACACCCCGAGGTACCGGCGCCGCTGCGGACGCCAGTCGAGCTCCGCGACGGCACGCTCGCGCGCGGCCAGCGACAGGGCGACCCGCCGGTCCTCGTCGTCCAGGAGCTCCTCGACCGCGTCCGCGAAGGCGCCGACGTCCCCCGACGGCACGATGACGCCGGTGTCGCCCGCTGAGAAGCGGGTCTCGGTGAGGTCGAACGAGATGGCCGGCACGGCGTAGGCCATGTACTCCATGGTCTTGTTCATGGTCGACGCGTCGTTCAGCGGGGTGTTGCGGTCCGGCCCGACCCCGATGCTCGCCGCGCTCAGGTAGTCGCCGATCTCCCGCGGACCGACCCGGCCGGTGAACTCCACCACGTCGTCGAGCCCGAGCGCGGTGCACTGACGGCGCAGGTCCTCGAGGGTGTCCCCGAAGCCGAGCAGCGCCGCGCGCACGTCACGACGCCCGCGCACGCGGACCAGCTCGTCCATGACCTCGAGCACCACGTGCACGTCGTCCTGCGGGCCCATGATCCCGAGGTAGGCCAGGAGGTGCCCGCCGCGCGCGCGATCCGACTCGGGCACCACCGGCCGCATCCTGCGGGTGTCCGGGCCGCTGCGCAYGACCTCGGTGTGCTCACGCGGCACCCCGCCGCGCTCCAGGGCGACGCGGCGGTACGACTCGTTGGTCGAGATGACCCGGTGCGCCGCCCGGAACGTGCGGCGCTCGAGCCAGAGCAGCCCGGCGTACTGCGCGCGCGCCCCGGCCGAGCGCGGCTCACCGAATCGCGACCGGAACAGCTCGGGGTTGAGGTCGTGGTGGTCGAACACGAAGCGCACCCCGGCGACGCGCCACAGGAGGGCCAGGAGCCAGTAGGTGTCCGGCGGGTTGCACGCCTGGATGACGTCGAACCCGCGCTCGCGCCGCACCACCACCGACAGCCWCGCGGTGCGCAGCCACGAGTACGCGAACTCGACGACGAACCCGAGCAGGCCGTTCGCCTCGGGCGCCGGGCGGTACTTGTAGATGCCGACCCCGTCGAGCACCTGCCGGGCGGGATCGTCCGGCCCCTTCGGGCAGATGACGCTCACCTCGTAGCCCGCGGCGGTCAGGGCCTGGGCCTCCAGCCACACCCTCCGGTCCAGCGGGACCGGCAGGTTCTGGACGATGATCAGGACGCGTGGCGGGCGCATCAGGCCGACGGGAGCTTGCCCTCGACGAACTGCGCGAGCGCGCCCAGGGTCTCGAAGATCTCGCCGGAGAACTCCTCGTCGTCGATCGTGATGCCGAAGTGCGACTCGAGGTTGGTGACCACCTCGAGCACGCCGAGGGAGTCGAGCTCGGGCACGGCGCCGAAGAGCGGGCTGGTCGCGGTCAGGGTCGCGGCCCGGTCCTCGATGCCGAGGGTGGTGACGACGATGCCCTTGACACCCTCGAGTGTTGCGTCGGTCATGAGGCTCCTTGGTGGTGGGTCAGACGAGGATCTCGACGGGTGCGGGGTGGCCCAGGAACGCCGTCGGGCTGGCTGTCAGGCCGTACGCGCCGGCCTGGAAGACGACGACGAGGTCGCCGACGTCGGCCCGCGGCAGCTCGACGCGGTCGCCGAGCAGGTCGAGAGGGGTGCAGAGGCAGCCGACGACGGTCGCGGTCTCCTCCGGCTCGGCCGAGATCCGCTCCCCGACCGCAAGCGGATAGTTGCGGCGGATCACCTGGCCCAGGTTGCCGGACGCGGCGAGCTGGTGGTGCATCCCGCCGTCGACCACGAGGTACGTGCTGCCGCGCGACACCTTCCTGTCGACGACCCGCGTGACGTAGACGCCGGCCTCGGCGACGAGGTAGCGGCCGAGCTCGATGACGAACTCGGCGTCCGGGAGCGCCGGCGCGAGCCGCGTCTCCACGAGCTCGGTCAGGTGGGCGGCGACCGCGACGACGTCCAGCGGCTGGTCGGTCGGGAAGTACGGGACGCCGAACCCACCGCCGAGGTTGACGTACCGGACCGGCTGCGGCGCGTCGGCGCTCAGGGCCAGCACCAGCTCGACCGTGCGCGTCTGCGCCTGCATGAGGAGGTCCGCCGAGAGGTTCTGCGACCCCGCGAAGACGTGGAACCCGACCAGGTCGACTCCCGCCGCGTCGAGCTCGCGCAGGAGGTCGGGCACCTGCTCGGCGTCGACGCCGAACTGCTGCGGACCCCCACCCATCCGCATCCCGGAGCCGCGGACGGCGAAGTCGGGGTTGACGCGCACAGCGACGCGCGGTCGCACGCCCAGCTCGGCGCCGGCGGCGACGACGCGGCGCGCCTCACCCTCCGACTCGATCTCGATCGTGACGCCCGACGCGACCGCCTGCTCGAGCTCCGCGGTGGTCTTGCCCGGGCCGGCGAAGCTCACGCGGGACGGGTCGGTCCCGGTATCCAGGGCCACCCGCATCTCGTAGGCGCTCGCGACGTCGAGCGAGTCGACCAGAGAGGCGAGCAGATGCACGACGGCGGGCATGGGGTTGGCCTTGACGGCGTAGCCGAGGCTCAGCTTCTCGGGGAGCACCGAGCGCAGCAGGGCGACGCGCTCCTCGATGAGCTTGCGGTCGTACGCGAAGAAGGGGGTCGAGCCGACGCGGCGCGCGAGCCGGTCCACGCCGATCCCGCCCACGGTCAGCACGCCGTCGACCTCGCCGAACGAGGTCACGGTGGTCGAGGCCGTCACGACGCGTACTCCGCCCGGACGCGCGGTCGGTCGTACTTGCCGTTCGGCGACCGGGGTACCGAGTCCCGGACCACGATCTCGGCGGGGACCATGAACGTCGGCAGCGCGCTGCGCAGGGCGGCGAGGAGGGTCGCCGGATCGAGCGTCGCGCCCGCCGGCGGGGCCACGACCAGCACGATCCGCTGCCCGAGCCGGTCATCCTCCACGCCGAAGGCGACCGCGTCGACGGCGAGCTCGGTGCGCAGCGCCGCCTCCTCCACCTCCGACGGGCTGACCCGGTAGCCGGACGTCTTGATCATCTCGTCGGCACGCCCGACGAAGTAGAGGAAGCCGTCCTCGTCGGACACGACCGTGTCTCCCGACCACACCGCGAGCTCCGGCAGCCGGTGCCCGGTGGTGGGCCCGGGGACCGGGCGGAACCGCTGAGCGGTGCGCTCCGGGTCGCCCCAGTACCCGAGCGAGACGAGGGCGCCACGGTGCACGAGCTCGCCGGGCTCCCCCGGGTCGCAGCGGGTGCCGTCGGGCCGGACCACGAGGATCTCCGCGTTCGGGATCGCCTTGCCGATCGAGTCCGGCCGACGGTCCACCTCGGCGGGATCCAGGTAGGTCGACCGGAACGCCTCGGTCAGCCCGTACATCAGGTACGGGCGCGCGTCCGGGAACAGGGCGCGCAGCTTGTCCAGGACCGTCTTCGGCATCCGGCCCCCGGTGTTCGCGAAGTACCGCAGCGACTCGCGCGCCTCCGCCGACCAGTCGAGGCCGGCGATCTGGATCCACAGCGGTGGCACGCAGGTCAGCCCGGTCACCTTCCACCTCGCGCACGCGCGGGCCACGTCGGCGGGGACGAGGTAGTTGAGCAGCACGACGTGCGCGCCGACGGCGAGGGCCGTGGTCACCTGCGACAGACCCGCGTCGAAGCTGAGCGGCAGGACGGAGAGGATGACGTCGTCGGCGGTGTTCTCGAGGTACTGGCTGACGCTCTGCGCCCCCACCACGAGGTTGCGATGGCTGAGGACGACGCCCTTCGGCAGGCCGGTGCTGCCGGACGTGTAGAGGATGGCCGCGACGTCGAGGTCCACCCCGGAGGCCAGCGGCTCGACCGTCGCCCCGCTCAGGAGCGAGTCCCAGCCGTGCACCGCGATCCCGTCGGGCGCCGCCCCGGGCTCGTCGACCACGACGACGTGCTCCAGGGCGGGGCACTGCGCGAGCACGTCCGTGAGGAGGTCGAGGCGCGCGGCCGACGTGACCAGGACGCGAGCGCCCGAGTCGGTCAGGATGTGCCCGACCTGCGCGGGCTTGAGCAACGGGTTCACGGGCACGAACGCACCACCGGCGACCGACGTCCCGAGGAACGCCGTGACGGTCTCGGGGCGCTTCTCCAGGAACACGGCGACGCGGTCCTCCCGCGCCAGGCCGAGACCGGCGAGCGCGGAGCCGCAGCGACGTGCGGCGGCCCACAGGTCCGCGTAGGTCAGCGTGTCGTTCTTGAACGAGAGCGCGGGTGCGTGTCCGGCCAGCTGGGACCGTGCCGCGAGGAGTTCGTGCCAGACCGTGACCACGGCGTCAGCGTAACGACCGCTCCTGCCCGGATTCGGGGCACAAGGGGTGAAGTCACCACGGCACGGAGGTGATCTCGCTGTAGAGGTCGTCGATGTCGCCGGCCTCGACGTCGGCCCCGCGGAACAGCTTCGGCCGCCCCGTGACCGTGCGCGACAACCCGACCGGGCCGCCGACGATCCGCCGCTCGGCGAGCAGGACCGGCATGCCACGGACCAGCAGGTGCGCGCCGAGGCGGCCTACCCCGCGCAGGAACAGGGCGGTGTCGCCGACGTGCACCAGCGCGGCGAACAGCGGCAGCCGCTTGCGGCGCACCCGCCGGTACATCACGTAGCAGGGCCGGTCGTCGACCAGCAGGACGACGTGCCGCACGGCCGCGGCGCCCACGTGGTCACGGAAGATCTCGGCGTCGCGCCCCGTGAGCAGCGCGGCGATGCGCCGCTCGTCGGTGACGACCTTCACCCGCGCTCGCCAGAGGGGGAGGTTCGGGCGGACGTCCGTCGTCGTGTCGAGCCTCTGGAACCCCAGCCGCAGGTCGATCGGCACCACCGACCCGCTGGGCGAGAGGTCGGTGAACACCTCGGCGCCGCTGGACAGCAGGGCGCGCAGCAGCCGGAGGCCCTGCGCTCCGTACCCGTCGAGGACGCACCAGGCCGCGAGGTTGCAGACGCGTCTCTCCCGGCCGGCGACCACACGCTCCGAGAAGAAGGCGGCGTAGACGCCGACCAGGACGCCGTCGGCCCGCAGGCAGTAGCCGTGGGTGGTCTCGGCCGTGCGCCAGGAGGGCACGAGCGCACGCGCCCACTCGTCCGCCGACAGCCCCTGGTTGAGGTTCTCGTGCAGGAAGCGAGCGATCTCGGGGAGGGAGTCGTCGTCGACCGGGCTGAGGCGCACGGGGGTCGTCACGGTCGTGCAGCCTGCCATGACGTGCCTCGCGTGTCACCGCGCCCGCGCCGCCGCAGACCGTCACACGTCCGGGTGAGGCTTGTCCGAAGATGCCCGGTTTCATGGGGCAACCGGTGCAGTTCGTCTCAGATAGTGAGACAAAGTCCATAACGAGTTTTGTTGGACGTTCTTCCAGTTCAGCCCAAGATCAGGGGTTTACACCCATTGCTCCATCCGGGTGAAGGTTTGTCGGTAAGTTCACCCATGCGAGCATGAGGGCCGCTTCGTTATCCAACAGTGACAAAACGGCGCCCCTCCGCACGGAGGCATGAGATATCGGCCCACCCGGGTCTCTCGCGGCGCCGCGATGGTAGGGAGACACACCTCGTGAATCGATCGAGCACGCACAGAGCGCCCATGCGGCGCGCGCCCTTGGCGCGAGTCATCGCGACCGTCGCAGCAGCAGCGGTCGTGGGGGTCACTCTCAGCATCGCCAGCTCCGGGGCCACCCTGACCCCGGCCCAGGCTGCGGCCGCGATCGAGCCCAAGGTCACCGTGTGGGGCGACTCCGTCCCCGCCGGCGGCACCGTCGACGCCGACCAGGACAGCGTCGAGCTCGGCACCCCGTTCACCCCCGCGAAGGACGGCGTCGTCCTCGGTGTCCGGTTCTACAAGACCCCCGAGAACTCCGGCGCCCACGTCGGCAACCTCTGGGACGCCTCCGGGAAGCGCCTCGCGTCGGTCACGTTCAGCGCCGAGACCTCGCGCGGCTGGCAGACCGCCTACTTCGACCAGCCCGTGAAGCTGAAGGCCGGCTCCGGCTACGTCGCCTCGTACCTCGCCCCGAAGGGCCGCTACCTCCAGACGCAGCAGTTCTGGTCCGGCTCGCAGACCGACCTCCTGTCGGTCCCGCGCGGCAGCTCGGGCGTCTACTCGTACGGCAAGTCCAGCTCGTTCCCGAAGCAGACCTGGAACCGCAGCCAGTACTGGGTCGACCCGGTGTTCGCGCCGTCGACCGGCTCGGGCAGCACGCCGACGGCATCGCCGACCACGAGCCCCACCGCGACCCCCACCAAGACGCCGACCCCGACGCCCACCGTCACGCCGACGCCCACCCCGACGGCCACGGCGACCCCGACGCCCACGCCGACGGCCACCTCGACGCCCACGCCGACCCCGACGCCGACGGCCACCCCGACGCCGACCCCGCCGCCGGCCACGGGTGCCTACCCGAGCGCGTCGACCACCGGTGTCCCCGCGGGCGTCGCCCTGACGCCGTACACGGGCCCGTCCCGCATCACGCAGCCGGGCACGGTCATCGACTCCAAGCTGATCACCACGCCGCTGGTCATCACCGCCACGGCGAGCGACGTCGTCATCCGTAACTCGGTCGTCCGTGCGAGCGGCTTCTGGCTCGTCCTGAACGACGAGGGCGCGAAGAACCTCCAGATCGTCGACACGGAGCTCGACGGCAACGGCAACACGAACAACGACGCCGCTGTCGCCGGACGCAACTACACGCTCACCCGCGTGAACATCCACGGCACGATCGACGGCCTCAAGATCGGCGACAACGTCACCGTGCAGGACTCGTACATCCACGACCTGCTCATGACGTCCGACTCGCACAACGACGGCATCCAGTCGCTCGGGTCCGACAACGTCAAGCTCGTGCACAACACGATCCTGGTGGCCAAGGGCTCGACGTCCGCGATCATCCTGTCCACCGGCTCGGCCGACTCGATGAAGAACATCCTCATCGACCGCAACCTGATGGGCGGCGGCGCGTACACCGTGTACGGCGGCTACCAGCAGGGCACCGACGTGCTGTCCCGGGTGAACAACGTGGTCATCTCGAACAACCACATCACGACGACGATCTTCCCCAACGGCGGCGCCTACGGACCGTTCTCGTCCGTCAACGCCCCCGCCGTGACCCTCTCGGGGAACGTGTGGCACGACGGCCCCAAGGCCGGCCAGCCCGTCGGCTGACCCCAGCACGCAGGGCATGACCCGCACCGGACGTGATCCCGTAGTCTCGGGCTCGCGTCCGGTGCGGCTCTGTCTCCCCGCCTGACGGTCCGTACCGGCAGGACGAGGAGGAGCGGCCCGATGACCAGCGTGATCATCGCCGCGTACAACGAGGCGGCGGTCATCGGTCGCAACCTCGACCGGCTCCTGGCGGGGACGGCACCCGGCGAGCTCGAGGTGATCGTGGTGGCCAACGGGTGCGTCGACCAGACGGTCGCCGAGGCGAGCGCCCGCGACGTCCACGTGCTCGACCTCCCGGCACCCGGCAAGGCGGCCGCCCTCAACGCCGGGGACGCGGTCGCGACGAGCACCCCCCGGGTCTACCTCGACGCCGACATCGCCGCGACGCCCGCCACGGTCCGCGCCCTCGCCGCCGCGCTCGAGCAGCCCGGCCCGGACGGCGCCCCGGCCCCGCTCGCGGCGGTCCCCGACCGGCACCTCGTCCTGACCGGCCGCCCCCTCGCGGTCCGCTGCTACTACGCGATCCAGTCACGGCTGCCGGCGGCGCAGACAGGCCTCTACGGCCGAGGGATGATCGCGCTGTCCGCCGCCGGCCGGTCCCGCTTCGCGCGGTTCCCGGACCTCCAGGCCGACGACCTCTTCCTCGACTCCCTCTTCTCCGCCCAGGAGCGGGTGGTGGTGAGGTCGGTGGCCACCGAGGTCGAGACGCCCCGCAGGACGCGCGACCTCGTCGCCCGGCTGACCCGCGTGCGCCGCGGGAACGTCGCCCTGCGCGCCCGCGCGGCCGCGGAGGGCCGGGCCGGGGTGCGCCCGTCCAGCCGCACCAGCTGGTTGTCGGACGTCGTCCTGCGTCGCCCGTGGCTCGCGCCCGCAGGCGTCGTCTACGCGGTGCTCACCCTCGTCGCCGACCGCCGCGCACGCCGGGGCGGGGACCAGTGGGAGCTCGACGCGTCGTCGCGCCTGGCAGGGGGCACGCGCTGATGGGCCGCCGGGACGTGCGCAACATCTGCTTCCACGGCATCGGGACGCCGGGCCGGACGATCGACGACGACGAGGCCCGGTACTGGATCACCGCGGACGAGTACCTGCGGATCCTCGACGAGATCGCGACGTGGCCGTCGACGGTGATCTCGTTCGACGACGGCAACGCCTCGGACGTGGAGCTCGGCCTGCCCGGGCTGGTCGAGCGCGGTCTGACCGCCACGTTCTTCGTCCTCGCAGGCCGGCTGGACACCGCCGGGAGCGTGACGACCCCGCAGGTCGCCGAGCTCGGTGCCGCGGGGATGCGGGTCGGGTCGCACGGCATGGACCACGTGTCGTGGCGGGCCATGTCCCCCGCCGTCCGCCACCGCGAGCTCGTCGAGGCCCGCGACGTGATCGCGGCCGTCGCGGGCGACGTCACGGAGGCCGCCCTGCCGCGAGGTCAGTACGACCGCGCGACGCTGCGCTCGCTGCGGCAGCTGGGGTACACGGCCGTGCACACCTCCGACCGGCGCCTCGCGACGGCCGGCGCGTGGCTCCAGCCGCGGTTCAGCGTGACGCGCGACGACACTCCGCAGACCCTGGCCCGAGCGGCGCTCGTCCCCCCGCCGGTCCATCGCCGTGCGGCCCTCGAGCTCAAGGGACTGCTCAAGCGCTGGCGGTGACCGGCGCGATGCTGTGCGGGCCCGGCGTCTCACGCAGGTAGCGCGGGCTGAGCAGTCCGCGCAGCGCCGCCCGGCTCGTCTGCTTGCCGAGCAGTGCGCGGCTGCCCTCGCGGCCCACCAGCACCACCCAGAAGGCGGCGGTGGCGACCGGACCGTGCCGACGGCTGTACAGCCGGAGCCGGTTGGCCACCAGCAGCCGCCACAGCGCGGGGTTGCCGGCCGAGCCCCCCTCGRGGTGCACGGCGTGCGCGGTCGGGACGAACCACGTGGGGTACCCCGCGTCACGGGCGCGCAGGGCGAAGTCGGTCTCCTCGGAGTACAGGAAGTACGACTCGTCCCACGGGCCCACGGCGTCCCAGCACGCGGCGGAGACGAGCTGCGTGGACCCCTCCGCCCAGTCGGTGGGCGACTCGGCCTCGTAGTCGCGCGGGTCGGTGATCACCTCACCCAGGTCGGCGACCGAACCCGCGCGCTCCGCGCCGAGCACGGCGTCCGCCACGGCCCGCCGCAGGGTGGGTTCGCGGCGTCGGGACGAGATGAGCTTGCCGCGGGCGTCGTCGAGCCTCGGGACGGCGATCCCAGCACCGGTGCGACCGAGGGCGGCGACGAGCTCGGGGACGCAGCCCGGGCCCAGCCGGACGTCCGGGTTGAGCACGAGGACGGCGGACCGGTCCGGCACCTGTGCGGCACCCAGGTTGATCCCGGCCGCGTACCCCCCATTGCGGCCGGACCGCACCACCACGGCGTCCGGCGCGAGCTCCCCGACCACCTCGACCGTGCCGTCGCTCGAGCCGTTGTCGACCACGACGAGGGTCCAGTCGAGGGGTCCCAGCCCGGCCGGGAGCGACTCCAGCAAGCCCGGCACGACGTCCGCGCTGTTGTACGTCACGACGACGACCGCCACCCGACCGGGGGCGCCGCGCGGATCAGCAGGCACCGTGGTCATCCTCGGGTCGACGGGCTGGAGCGGGCTGCGGGCATCGTTGCACGCGACCCGATCGAGCCGCATCACCCGTCCGCGCGCGGGCCCGGCGGATGCTCGCCACCACCCGGGTGAACCTCGCCGCCAGGTGTCCAACCTGCCCCTTTCGTCCCCTATCGTCGACACGTCGATGCGACGCACGAGCGCTCGGGGGGAGGTCACGATGCCAGGCACGCAGCCGCGCCGCACACCGGTGTCCATCGTCTGCGTCTTCAACGACCTCGACGTCCGCACGACGTGCCTCGACGCCTCGATCACCGCGGGGATGCCGGACGCCCCGGACACCGAGTACCTCCCCGTCGACAACCGCGAGGGCCGTTTCAGCTCCGCCGGGGCGGCGCTCAACGACGGGGCCCGCCGCGCGCGGCACGACGTCGTCGTCTTCGTCCACCAGGACGTCTACCTGCACTCCCTCGTCGCGCTGGAGGTCGCCGCGGCCGCGCTGCAGGACGACCCGGACGCGGGCCTGGTCGGCGCCGTGGGCATCACGTCGTCCGGCTCGGTCGCCGGCGTCGTGCGCGACCGCGTCGTGATGATCGGGGCGGCCTCGTCACCGTCGGTCCAGGTGGACAGCGTCGACGAGGTCCTGTTCCTGATCGAGCGCGAGCGTGTGCTCGCGGAGCCGCTCAGCGAGCACCCCGACCTGGCGTGGCACGCCTACGCGGTCGAGTACGGCGCGCGCGTCCGCAGCCAGGGACTGCGCGTGCGGACCGACGACGTCGTCCTGACGCACAACAGCATGACCACGAACCTCGACCGGCTCGCCGAGGCGCACGCGCGCGTGGGGCAGGCGTACCCGGACCTGCTCCCCCTGCGGACCACGTGCGGCGTCGTGCGCGCCGCGCAGCACCGCGGCCGGTGGAGCACCGCGTGGCGCCGCCGGCACGGGGTCGCCACCTGGCTCCGGGAGTCCCTCGCCGCGGCACGGCTCGCCCGGCTCGACGGCCGTGGCATCCGGGACGTCGTGATCGGCGACATCCGGCTGACCGTGGACGACGTGCTGGACCTCGGCGACGTCGGGCACCTCGACGTCGTGAACCTGCTCCCGAGCCGCGCGGACGCGCAGCCGTGGACCCCGGTGTCGGTCTCGCGTCGAGGCCGCGACGTCTCCGCGGCCGCCATGACCGTCGACGAGCTCGCCCGGTCGGTCGTCGCGCCCGAGCCCGGCCGGGCGCTCCTCGTCGCCGGCGTCGACGAGGGCGCGCTGCGCGCACTGGCCCCCGCCCTGCGCACCGTCCCGCACCTCGTCGGGCTGGCCCAGGACACCGGCGCCTGGATCCTGGTCGGCTCGGCCGTCGACCAGGTCCGCGCACCCTGGCCGACGCGCCGCAACGCGCCCTTCGGGCTGCGCCCCCGTCCTGCCACCGCCCCGGAGAGCTCCGCAGGTGCACCCGCGGAGCTCGCCCGGTAGCGGGGTCCCGATGTCGGTGCACGAGTCGATGCCGCGCCCGGTTCGCGGTGCCGCCGGGCGTGCCGCAGCCCGCGTCGCCGCCGGTGCGCTCGGTGTCGCCGTCGGGCTCGTCGACCTCACGTCCCCCGGTCTGCGCTACGGCTACGTCCACCCGCTCGCGCGCGCACTCCTGCGCCGTCCGCTGGTCTCGCTGCCCGCGGTCGACGGCGCCGCGTTCTGCCCGCTGCCGACCGGCGACGCCGCGCGCGAGACCGACCTGCGCTGCGGGCTCGTCGCCGACTCCCTCGACGTGGGCGGGATCGGACGCGTCGTCGAGATGCTGGCCGAGGGGCTCGCGGCGGAAGGGATCGAGCCGGTCGTCGTGTGCCCGGCCGAGGGGCTGCGGACCGCACGGCTCCGGGAGCTCGGCATCGAGGTGATCGTCGCTGCCGACGCCCGGTCGGCGGTGCAGGCCCTGGCGGCGGCGCGGCTCGACGTCGTCCAGGTGCACAGCGCACCCGACCACCTGGTCGCCGCGGCCGACGCGGCAGGGGCGCCCCTGGTGCCGGTCCTGCACAACACGGAGATCCACTACTCGCCCGAGAAGTGGCGGAGCACCGCGGAGCTGTTCGACCGGGCCGACTCGGTGATCGCGGTCAGCGCGCTCGTCCGCCAGTTCCACGTGGAGCGCGTGCCCGCGAGCGCCGGCGAGAAGATCGTCGTCGTCGCCAACGGGGCCATGGCGCTGCCCGCCGCGACCGAGCAGGTGCGGGCCGCGGCCCGCGCCGCGCTGGAAGGAACGCTCGGCACGTCGCTGACCGGCGAGGTGGTGTTCGCGTGCCTCGCGCGGTACGACGCGCAGAAAAACATCGCCGGGACGGTCGCCTCGTTCCTGGCCGCGGCGCACGGTGCGCGCGCGCACCTCGTGGTGGCCGGCGACCCGTCGGACTGGCTCGAGTACCGCCGCGCCGACGCGATCCGGCGCAGCCACCCGCACGGCGACCGCGTGCACCTGCTGGGCACCTCCGACGCCGCCACCCTGCTGTGCGCCGCCGACGCGTTCGTCCTCGACTCGTTCTTCGAGGGCTGGCCCCTGGCCGCCACGGAGGCGGTCTCTGCCGGGCTGCCGCTCGTCATCAGCGAGGCCGGCGGCGCAGCGGAGCTCGTGGCACGCGCGGCTCCCGGGTCGACGCTGGTCAGCAACGCGAGCGGTGCGGCGGCGGCGGTCACCGACCGGCGGGCGTCCGCGGCGCGCCGGCGGGCCACCCGGCAGTCGAACGCGGCGGAGATCGCGGCCGCCGTGGCGCACGTCGCCGAGACCGTCCGGGTGCAGGGCCGCTCGACGCCGCCTGCCGACGACAGCTTCGCCGCCATGGTCGCCGGGCACGCCGGTGTCGCCCGTGCCGCGGTCGCCCGCCGTGCCGACGCCGCGCCGCACGACAGGGCGGCGCGATGACCGCGGACCAGGGGCAGGTCGCTCCGMCCGCGCCCGAGGGCGACCAGCCGTCGAGCAGCCTCGGCCGTGCGGCCGCGTCCGGCGCGGCCTGGCTGACCGCGCAGAAGTGGATCGTCCGCCTCTCCGGGCTGGTGACGATCGCGGTCCTGGCCCGCATGGTCACGCCGGAGGAGTTCGGCGTCGTCGCGGTGGCCTCGGCGGTCATCCCCTTCGTCCTCCTGCTCTCCGACCTCGGCCTGTCCACCTACCTGGTGCAGGCCGACGACCCCGACGAACGCATGCTGAGCACGGGGTTCTGGTTCTCGCTCGTCGCGGCCTTCGTCATCGGCGGAGCCCTGTTCGCCTGCGTGCCGCTGGTGGTCACGGTGCTGGACGCACCCGAGGCCGGACCAGTCCTGCGCGTGCTGCTCGCGTCCGTCCCCCTGGTGGTCGTGGCCGCCGTGCCGACCGCGCTGCTGCGGCGCCGGATGGCGTTCCGCAGGCTCGCGATCCAGGGCACGGCCGCCGCCGCGCTCGCGCAGGTGGTCGCGGTCGTGATCGCCCTGGCGGGCGGTGGGGTGTGGGCCCTCGTCGCGCAGGCGATCACCACCACGCTGGTGACCACGACCGCCGCGTGGCTCGCGGCCGGCTGGCGACCGACCCGGTCGTTCTCGCGCAGCGAGTTCGGCACCATGGCGCGGTTCGGCTACAAGGTCGTCGGCGTCGAGCTGGTCGCCGTGCTGCGGAACTGGGCGGAGACGGCGATCATCGCGGTGTCGCTGGGGACGGCCGCGCTCGGGTACCTCACGATCGCGCAGCGGCTCGTGCAGGTGGCCCAGGAGCTGGGCGGGTCCGCGGTCGCCCCCGTCTCCGTGGTCGTGCTCGCCCGCGTGCGCGACGTGCCCGAGCGGCTCCGCCAGGCGTACCGGCGCGCGTCCTCGTTGACCTACGGCGCCGTGACTCCCGTCCTCGTCTTCGTCGCGGTCGCTGCCCCGGTCGTCATCCCGCTCCTGTTCGGGGCTCAGTGGGACGAGAGCGTGCCGGTGACCCGCGGCCTCGCGGTGGCAGGGATCCTGACCATCGGCGCCCTGCTCGACCACGGCCTGTTCTACGCGCTGGGCCGCGCCGGCAAGTGGTTCGTGTACGCCACGATCACCGACGTCATCACCGTCGCGGCGACCGCCCTGGTGGTCTCCCAGGGCCTCACCGCGGTCGCGTGGGCGTTCGTCGGCGTCGCGGTGGCCGCGACCGCGGCGCGCTGGGTGCTGGTGTCGAAGGAGATCGGGACGACCGTCGGCGAGCTCGCCCGGTCGTTCGGGTCGGTCGCGGTGTGCGCGCTCGTCTCCGGCGGCGCCGGCCTGCTCGTCCTCATGCTGGTGCCGGGTCCGCTGGTGGTCCGCACCGCGCTCGTCGGCGTCACGGTCCTCGCGACCCACCTGCTGCTGCTGCGGCTCGTGCTGCGGGACACCTACCGGGACGCGCTGGTGCTCGCTCCCCTGCCGTCGGCGGTGCGCGGTCGTCTGCAGCGGTTCTCGAGGCTCGAGACCACCTGAGCCGTCAGCGGGCTCCCGCGACGCGCGCGAGCTTGTCCGGGACCCGCCGTGCCTCGACCGGCAGGTCCGACCACCACGAGCGGGCCGTGTACGAGGTCAGCGCGGTGTCGTAGAGGCCGACGAGCTTCTCGGCCATCGCCGTGAGGCCGAAGCGCTGCTCGGCGAACGTCCGGCTGAACTCCCCGAGCCGTCGCCGTCGGGCCTCGTCGTCCACGAGCGTGAGCAGGTTCTGCGCCAGCAGCGCGTCCGGCTCTGCCACGGCCTGAGGGCTCCAGTAGCTGCTCCGCGCGAGCAGGGCGGCGTTCTCGGGCTCGAGGACCGCGCTCCAGCCGGCCTCACCCTGGACCACGAGCGGCTTGCCGTGGGCGAGCCCGCGGGCCGCGGAGCCGCCCATCCCGAGCACGATGTCCGCGCGCGCGTAGGCCGGCCGGGGGTCGGACATCGCGCCGAGGAACCGGACGGCAGGGCGACCGAGGTCGGCGTTCGCCTTCTCCCCGAGCGTCCGCAGCCGCGACTCGGCCGCGCCCGTGCCGACGATCTCGAGCACGAGGTCGTGGTCGGCGAGCCGCCGGACCGCGCCGATCGCGGCCTCGACCGGCACCGACTTCATGTCCTCCTCGAGCCGGGACACGATGACGATCGTCACGCTCTCGTTCGGCGACGCGTCCGCGGACCGGGGGCGGTCCCGCAGCATGTCGACCGGCGGGCTGATGAGCACGGTCGGTCCGGGCCGGTCCTCGCACTCCTCGAGCAGGTACTCGGTCCCGACGATCAGCGGGTGGTGCCGGTGGACCGAGTGGTGGAGCTCCATCTCGTACATGGTCTGCACCCACGGGAGCCGGCCGAACCTGCTCGGCCCCCAGTAGAACGCCCGAGCGGCACCCCAGGTGCCGTAGGCGTGCAAGAGGTCCGCGCCGATCTCGTCGGCGGTCCGCCGCAGCACCCGGCTGTAGGCGAGGGCCGTAGACGGCTCGCGGTACGGGGTCACGCGGACCCCGCGCTCGGCGGCGACGTCGAGCAGGTTGGCGCCCGGGCCGGTGGGCTCCGGGCCGATGAGGTGCGACTCGTACCCGAGGGGCACGACGGCGGCTGCCAGGTCCACCGCGTTGATCTGCGTCCCGCCCAGCTCGAGGCTGTTGAGGTGCACGAGCACGACGCGGGGCCTGGCGGCCATCAGACCGCTCCGGCCAGCACGTCCACGACCCGCTCCTGCTGGGCCGCCGTGAGGTGCGGGAACATCGGCAGCGACAGGATGCGGTCCGCCGCGGCCTCCGTCACGGGAAACGCACCGGCGTGCAGCCCGAGGCCCGCGTAGGCACCGGTCAGGTGCACCGGCGTCGGGTAGTGGATGCCCGCACCGATCCCGGCCTCGTTGAGCTCACGCAGCACGCGGTCCCGCTCGTCGACCTGGACGACGTACAGGTGCCACACGTCCTCGTTGCCCACGGCGCTCACCGGCACGCGCACACCCGGCACCCCGGCGAGCAGCGCGGAGTACCGCGCCGCGGCGGCACGACGAGCGGCGTTCCAGCCCGCGAGCCGGCGCAGCTTCGCCTCGAGCACCACGGCCTGCACGGTGTCGAGACGCGAGTTCATGCCGATGGCCTCGTGCTCGTACTTGCGCGCGGAGCCGTGGGCCGCGAGCACGCGCACGGTCCGGGCCACCTCGGCGTCGGACGTGGTCACCGCTCCCGCGTCTCCCGCCGCGCCCAGGTTCTTGCCGGGGTAGAAGCTCGTGCCCGCGGCCAGCCCGAAGGAGCCGGCGGCGCGACCGTGCCGCAGCGCGCCCTGGGACTGGGCGGCGTCCTCGATCATGGGCACGCCGGCGTCGGCGGCCAGCTTGCTGATCTCCTCCACGGGCGCCACCTGGCCGAACAGGTGGACGGGGACGATCGCCTCGGTCCGGGGACTGATCGCCGCCCGCACCGCGGCGGGGTCGATGAGCAGGTGCACGGGGTCGACGTCCACGGGCACCGGGACGGCGCCGATCCGGGAGGCCGCCTCCGCGGTCGCGATGAAGGTGTTCGCCGGCACGATGACCTCGCCGCCCGGCCGCACCCCCGCCGCGCGCAGGGCGAGCTCCAGCGCGTCGGTGCCGTTGGCCACGCCGACACAGTGCGTGACCTGCGAGAACGCTGCGTACGCGGCCTCGAACCGGCCGACGGCGGGTCCGCCGACGAACGCCGTGGTCGCGAACACCTCGTCGAGACCGGCGCGCACCTCCTCGGCGATCTCGGCCTGCTGGGCCACCAGGTCCACCAGYGGGATCGTCGTCATGCCCGTGCTCCTTCGTCGATGTGCTCGGTGAGGCCCGCGGTCGCGGGCCACCCGTCGTTGCGGTGCCGGGCGATCCCGGACGGGACGCCGAGCGGTCGCGCGGGCACCCCCGCCCACGTCTCGCCGTCCGGCTGGTCCACCAGGAGCGCTGCGCCCATGCCGAGCGTCGACCCCTCCCCCACGCGCACGTWCTCGCGCACGGAGGCGTTCATGCCCAGGTAGGCGGCTCGTCCGACGACCACGCCACCGCCGAGCGCCACGCCCGCGCACACCGTGCTGAAGTCCTGGAGCACGCAGTCGTGGGTGAGGGTCGCGTTCGGCATGACGACCACGTGCGAGCCGACCGTGACGGCGGCGGTGAGCGCCACGCCGGCCAGCACGATCGAGCCGACGCCGATCTCGCACCCCGAGGGCACGTCGACGCCCGGGTGCACGACCGTCGCGTACCGGATCGGGAACACGCCGAGCTGGTCGAGCCGGTCCACGATCTGCGCGCGGACCGTCCCCTTCCCCGCGCAGACCAGCAGCTCGGCGTCGGGGTGGTCGGTCACGGCGTCGAGGCTGCCCAGCACGGGCAGACCGTCCAGCGTCGTGCCGTGCCGCGCGACGTCGTCGTCCAGGAAGCCGATCACCTCGTGCCCGCCGTGCTCGCGCACGAGCGCCAGGACCTCCCGGGCCAGCCCGCTCGCCGCGACGAGGATCAGGGGCGTGGCCACCTCAGCCACCCGCCGAGCGCAGCGCGTCGACGACCCGGGACTGCTCGGACTCCGACATCTGGTGGAACACCGGCAGGATCAGCGTCGTGTCGGTGAGGTGCTCGGTGACCGGCAGCGGGGCGTGCGTCGCTCCCGCGTAGGCGGGCTGGCGGTGGGTGGCCATGATGCCGCGGCGGGCGGAGATCTCGGCGTCGGCGAGGTGCGCCAGGAGCCCGTCACGGTCGAGCGGGAACTCCGGTCCGACCTCGACCCAGAACGACTGGAAGTTGCAGGTGCCCCAGTCCGGGTCGGCCACGGCCCGCAGGCCGGGCAGCTCGGCGATCTGCTTGGCGTAGGTCGCGGCGATCTCGCGGCGCCGGGCGACGACCTCCGGGAGCCGGCCCAGCTGGACGATGCCGACGGCCGCCTGCAGGTCCGTCATCCGGTAGTTGTAGCCGACCTCGAGGTACTCCTCCGGGGGCGCCAGCACGCTGGCGTGCCGGGCAGCGGCCGAGACGCTCATCGCGTGCTCGCGCAGCCGGCGCGCCCGCTCGGCCCACTCGGCGTGGGGCGTGGTGAGCATGCCGCCCTCACCCGTGGTGACGATCTTGCGCGGGTGGAACGACCACGCGGCGACGTCCGCGCCGGCACCGACGGGCCGGCCGCGGTAGGTCGAGCCGGCCCCGCACGCCGCGTCCTCGACCACCACGATGCCGCGCGGGTCGGTCACGGCGCGGATCGCGTCGAGGTCCACCGGGACCCCGCCCTGGTCCACGACGATCACCGCGCGGGTGGCGTCGGTCAGCACGGCCTCGACGGTCGCGGCGGTGAGGTTGCCGGTGACGGGGTCGACGTCGGCGAACACGGGCCTCGCACCCACGTACACGGGGGCGTTCGACGTGGCGATGAACGAGAACGACGGCACGACGACGTCGTCACCGGCCTGCACGCCCGCCACGATCAGTGCGAGGTGCAGCGCGGTCGTGCAGGACGACGCGGCGACGGCGTGCTCGACCTGCATGGCCTCGGCGAACGCGGCCTCGAACGCCGCGACCCGCGGTCCCTGCGCCACCCAACCGGACGCGATGACCTCGCTGACCGCGGCGATCTCCTCCGGACCGAACCACGGCTGCATGACGTTGACACGGCTCACGGGCGTGCACCCGCACTGCTCAGCGCCCGACCCGCCGCGATCTCGCTGCGCAGCGGGCGCCACCAGGCGACCAGCTCCCGCAGGCCCTCCTCGAGGCCGATCTGCGCCTCGAAGCCCAGGTCGATGCGCGCGGCGGAGGTGTCGGCCAGTCGGCGCGTCACGCCGTTGACCGCACGGTCCGGACCGTGCTCGACGGACAGGTCGGAGTCCATGGCCCGCAGCAGCGCCTGCGCCAGGCCCAGCAGGCTGGTCTCGGTGCCGCTCGCGATGTTGTAGACGCCGTCCACCACGTCGCTGGTCGCCGCGAGCAGGTTGGCGCGGGCGATGTCGGTGGTCACCACGAAGTCCATGGTCTGCAGCCCGTCGCCGAAGATCAGGGGCGGCTGGCCGTCGGCGATCCGCTCCATCCAGCGCACCAGGACCTCGGTGTACAGGCCGTGCACGTCCATGCGCGGGCCGTACACGTTGAAGTAGCGCAGCAGCACGTAGTCGAGCCCGTACATCGCCCGGAAGCTGCGCGCCATGCCCTCGTTGAACGACTTGGCGGCCCCGTAGAACGTGTCGTTGTTGTGGTGGTGGTGCCGCTCCCCCGTCGGGAACTGCTCCGCCAGCCCGTACACCGACGCGCTCGACGCGGCGATCACCTTGTCGACCTTGTGCTCCGCCGCGGCCTCGAGGACCGTGAACGTGCCGTCCACCAGCACCTCGAGCGCCAGGCGAGGCTCCTCGGCGCACTGCGTGATGCGGATCGCCGCCTGGTGGAACACCAGGTCCTGCCCGCGCGTGACGTCGTGCACCAGATCACGGTCGCGCAGGTCACCCTCCACCAGCTCGACCTTGCCGGTCGCGAGCGCGTCGGCGAGGTTCTCGCGCCGCCCACGGACCAGGTTGTCGAGGACGACGACGTGGCCGGCGCCGGCGTCGACGAGCTGGTCGACGATGGTCGAGCCGATGGTGCCGGCCCCGCCGGTGACAAGGACGCGTGCCCCCTGAAGCGTGCTCATGCGACGGTCTCCAACGTAGGTGCGGACGAGGCGACGGGGGTCAGACGACCGCCGTCGGCGAGGCTCAGTGAGGCGGACTCGAGGACGTCGAGCACGCGCAGGCCGGCGTGCCCGTCGGTGCGTGGCGCACGACGCTCGCGGATGGCCGACGCGAACTCGGCGACCATGACGCCGAGCGCCTCCTTCTCCGGGAGCGCGGGCGCCCAGGCGTCGCCCAGGCGGTACGAGATGTTGGCGGTCGTCTTGTCCGGCAGCGGCTGCCCCAGCTCGACGCCGCGGTCGTACACGGTGAGCCGCTGCTGCGGGGACAGGTCGTCCCAGACGAGCGTCCGCTTGCTGCCCCCGACCACCATCTGGCGGATCTTGGTGGGGCTGAGCCAGTTGACGTGCACGTGCGCGATGGCACCGCCCGGCAGCGGCAGGGTCAGGTACCCGACGCAGGACTGCCCGGTGCCGAGCGGGTCGGCGCCCTGGGCGGCCACACCCGACGGCACGAGCCCGCCCGGCAGGATGAAGTCGAGGATCGACAGGTCGTGCGGGGCCAGGTCCCAGAACACGTCCACGTCCGGCTGCACGATGCCGAGGTTGATCCGCACCGAGTCGACGAACAGGATCTCGCCGAGGTGGCCCTCCGCGATCAGCTCGCGCATCTTCAGCACCGGCGCCGTGTAGCAGAACGTGTGGTCGACCATGAGCACCCGGTCCAGCTCGGCCGCACGCGCCACCATCGTCCGGGCGCCCGCGCCGCGGTCGGCGATCGGCTTCTCGACGACGACGTGCTTGCCGGCCTCGAGCGCGGCGAGCGCGATCGGGGCGTGGGTGCGGGCCGGCGTCGCGATCGCGACCGCGTCGACGTCGTCGCGGGCGAGCAGGTCGCTCACCGACGTCATGACGTCCACGGTGGAGCGCGCCCCGACCACCTTGCGGGCTCGGTCGGCGTCCAGGTCGCACACGGCGACGAGGTCCCAGTCCGGGCTGTTCCGGAAGTTGCGGGCGAGGTTGGGGCCCCAGTAGCCCGCCCCCACCACAGCCGCACGCAGCTGGTCGGTCATGTCATGCCCCTCACGTCTCGGTGGGCTCCAGTGTCACGAACCCGAGGGGGCATGTCCGTAGAAACCGGACATTTTCACCCCGCTGCGACAGGGTGAACACCCGAACGGCGGCATCCCGTAGCAGGACCCGCGACCGCGGACGCCGGGGGGGACGTCTCACGGCCGCGGGCCGTGCGGCGGCTCAGCCTGCCGGGACGAAGACCAGGTCGACACCGAAGAACGTCGAGGTCGACGATGCCGGGAAGGTCGTCCCGTACACGTACGCACCACCCGTCGCGATGGTCGACAACGGACCGACGGTGCGCACCGCGGCGAGGCCGTTCGACGTCACCGCGTACCGGCCCGACGTCGAGTGGTAGGCGGCCGTGTAGACCTGCCCCGGCACGAGGACGGCCGGGCTCGTCAGCGGGACGGTCTGCCAGCCGGACGCCGACTCCGCCGTGGAGGGCCCCTCCGCCACCTTGGCGCCCGCCGCGTTCCACAGGCTGACGGTGTGCGTGCCGGTGTTGGTCGCGCCCTTGTAGAAGCGGATGGCGGTGACCGAGCCCGCGACGCTCGCCGTGAACCGCGTGCCCACCATGACCGGGTCGGGGTCGTTCCACGCGGCGACCGTCGGTATCTCGGAGTCGGTCCACAGCGACACGGCCGATCCGGTCGCCGCCGCCGTGCCGAACGTCCACGCGCCGCCGGAGAGCGGCGTGCCGGCCAAGGTCGTGGCCACCGAGATCGTGCTCCCGGCCGGGAGCGCGGAGCTCGGGGTGAACGCCACGCGCCGGGTCGCCGGGTCGTAGGAGCTGGCGCCTGCGATCGCCCCGAACGGGCCGGACAGCGCCAGCGTGGGCGTGCCCGACGCGGGTGCGGCGGAGAGCGTCGCCGCGACCGTGGCCGTGGTGGAGATCCCCGTCGCCCCTGCGGGCGGTGCCTGCGCCGAGACGGTGGGCAGGTCCGGCGCCGCCGTGGCGAACACGACGTCGACGAAGTAGTTCGTCTGCTGCCACGTCTCTGTCGGGGCGACGCCTCCGCTGCCGTAGCGGTAGCGGCCGTTCCCGACGGCGGGCGTGGTCAGCGGCCCGACGGTCCGGTTGACCGTGAAGTCGTTCGCGGTCGCTGCGTAGTGGCCCTGGGGTGCGTAGTAGGACACGACGTAGCTGGTCCCGGGCGCGACCTGGTACGGGCTGGAGAACAGTGCGGTCTGCCACCCCGAGGCCGACTCGTCGGCGAACGTCACGGTCCGCAGCTGCTCACCGGTCGAGCTCCACAGCGATCCCGTGTGGGTCCCCGTGTTGCCGGCTCCCTTGAAGAACCGGACGCCGGTGACCACGCCCCAGGCGGTCGGGCTGAACGAGACCCCCAGCTCGACCGCGGACGGGTCGTTGACCGAGCTGCTCGCCGGAGTGAGCCCGCTGAACAGCGTGCAGGGGCACCCGTCGGAGCTGGCGGTGGTGAACGACCAGACCACGTCGGCCAGGGTGCTCCCCTCGGTGGAGACCAGCCCGCTCGCCGTCGCGGTGTACGCCGTGGACCGGGCGAGCGCCGCGGACGGGGTGAACACCAGCGTGCGGTTGTCGGTCGAGCGCGTCGCGGTGCCCGGCACCGTCGTCGACCCGGCCTTGAGGCCCAGCGTCGCGCCGGCCGCGAGCGGGGCGTTGAACGTCACCGTCACGGGTGCCGAGATCGCCGCGCCCGGGTCCGCCGACGCCGGGGTCCGCGCGGTCACGGCCAGCGCCTGGGCGTCCTGCGTGAACACGACGTCCACCAGGTAGCTGGTCGAGCTCGTGGACCCCGGGTAGCCGGTGCCGTAGGTGTACGCGCCGCTCAGCGACTCGGTGCGCAGCGGCGCGCGCTGCAGCCCGGTCCCCGAGAAGGCCCCGGCCGTCGACGAGTACCGGCCGACGGGCGCGCGGTAGGCGACGACGTACTCGGTGTCCTTGGAGATGCGCACCGGCGTGGTGAACAGGACGGTCTGCCAGCCGGACGTGCTCTCAGTGCCGAACGTCGCCTGCGCGAGCGGCGCCGAGCCGCCCACGGCCCACAGCTGCCCGACGTGCGTGCCGGTGTTGTTGGGGCCCTTGTAGAACCGGACGCCCGTGACGGAGCCGTCGACGCTGCTGGCGAACCGGGTGCCGAGCGTCACGGCGTCGGTGTCCGGGTCCTGCAGCGTGGTGGGCACGGCGGAGTCGTCGTAGAAGCTGACCGTGCGTGCACCAGGCACCTGCGCCGGTGCGGCCGTGGTGAAGGACCACGTCGACGGGCCCGAGATGCTCTCGCCGTTCGCCGACGCGCTGATCGCGGCCGTATACACCGTCGACGCCGCGAGCGCCGCCGACGGGGTGAAGGTGGCGCGACGGGTGGTCGCGTCGTAGCTCGTCGCGCCGGCGACTGCCGCCCCGCCCTGGGCGGTGAGCGTCATGGCCACCGAGCCCGCGGTGACCGCCTTGTTCAGGACGGCGCTGACCGTGGAGCCGACGGGCACGCTCGACGACCCGCCGAGCGGCGACTGGCCGCCGACGGTCAGGGGCGTGGTGTCGGCCGAGGAGAAGACGACGTCCACGTAGTAGTGCGTCGACCGGTAGCTCTGCGCCGGGAACGTGCCGGGCGCTCCGAACGTGCCCGAGCCCGAGGCCCCGAACCCGCCGGCGACCTCGAGGGGCGGTGCGGACACACCGCGGTACCAGAACGCGTCGTCCTGCACCGAGTAGTGCCCGGCCGGAGCGGTGTACGACACGACGTACGTCGTGCCGGCGGCGATCTCGACGGCGGGCGACAGCGTGGCCGTCTGCCAGCCGGCGGCGGTCTCGTTCTGGAACGTCGCGGTCGCGAGGCGCGCACCGGTCGCGCTCCAGAGCGCACCGGCGTGGGCGCCGGTGTTCCCCGTGCCCTTGTAGAAGCGCACGCCCGTGACGAAGCCGTTGCTCGTGGCGGAGAACTTCAGCCCCAGCTCGACGGGGTCCGGGTCGCTGGCGGCGGGCACCTTGGGCACCGCCGTGCCGAAGATCGAGCACGGGCACGCCACGGTGAACGACCGCGTGGCGACCGCGCCGATGTTCGCGCTGTCGTCGACCGCGCGCACGCGCACCGGCGTCGACCCGGTGCCGGACTGCACGTAGGTGTAGCTCCACGCGGTCGTCCCCGTGGCCGGGTGCCAGGACGCACCGGCGTCGATGGACACCTCGACGCCCGCCACGCGCCCGCCGACGTCCGTCGCCGAGCCGCTGACCGTGACCGTCGTGCCGTTGGCGATCGCCGCGCCGGACGCCGGCGAGCCGATCGTGGCCACCGGGCCGGTCGTGTCGGTCGAGGCGCTCGCGGCGACCAGGCCGGACATCAGGGTCCCCGGCTGAGCCTTCATGTCCGCGAGAAGGTTCACCGTGGCCTGCTGCATCCGCGGGTCCGCCGCGGCGCCGTCGCCGTCGTGCTCCTGGTCGAGTCCCCACGCCCACTGGATCGAGCCTGCCGAGAACACGAGCGCGCCGCTCGCGGCGCGGTAGAGCGTCAGGTGGTGGTTCGTCGTGCCCGCCGCGACCACGTTGCCGAAGTCCTGGAGGTACTCCGGGACGGCACCCGTGGTCGTCGACAACCGGACGAGGCCCTGCGGGCGCGCCCCGTTGTCGACGTCTTCGTTCGACTCGTAGCCGATGGTGTGCGGCGCGAGCGCGGCCTTCGTCCCCGTCGCCAGCGACGTCAGCGAGGTGTTGCGCCACAGCCGGTACTTGCCCTCGTCCGCCGAGACGGTCACGGGCAGGTCGGAGTAGTTCGCCACGTACATCGTGCCGGTCAGGGCGTTCTCCGGCCGGCCTCCGCCGTTCGCAGGCGACGCGAAGCGCGGGTCGCGCCACGTCCCGGTCCACTCCGGGGAGCTGTCGTCGACCTTCTGGTTCGACCAGGTCTCCTTGTACGACGTCAGGGTCCGGTACGCCGTCGCGGTGCCCGCGATCGAGTTCTCGTAGCGCGTGCGCCAGTACGCCTCGTTGCCGCTGAAGAACGCGAGGCTCACGCCGGCGTCGCGGGCGGCCTCGATGTTCGCCCGCTGGGCGCCCGACCAGTACTCGTCGTGGCCGACCGACATGAAGACCTTGTGGTTCTTGATGAGCGCACCGCGGCGGTCGGAGTCGACGCCCGACATGTAGCTCACGTCGTACCCGTTGCGCTCGAGGAACCGCACCATCGCGTACTCGGAGCTCATGTAGAAGTCGCGCCCCTGCACCCAGTTGCGCGTGGCGAACGGCCGGTTGTAGCTGACCTTGTACGCGCGCCCGACGGCACCGCCCTGGTAGAAGCTCGAGCCGCCGTAGGTGTTGTACGCGTGCCAGGTGGTGTCGGAGGTCTGGAACACCACGTTCGAGGTGCTGGCGTCGTTGCGGACGATGAACGTGATGTGGCTCGTGTCGTCGGTCACCGGGTCGGTGAGCTTGGCCAGGTAGACGCCGGACACCGCGGTCGCCGGGACCGCCCAGCTGGCCGAGACCGCCCACGCCCCGCAGTCGTAGTTGCCCGTGTCGTCGTCCGAGGTGCAGCCGGGCTGCACCTGGCGGACCGAGGGCGACGGCACCGACGTGATGAACCGCGCGCCGTCCCCGCCGTACCAACCGGTCCGGTAGATGTCGATGTCGTAGTTGATGGCGGTCGTCTTGATCTTGAACTGGACCGTGCTGCCCACGTTCACCGAGATGTCGGTGGCGAACCCCTGGATCCCGTCGTCGCCGGCGCCGGTGATGTCCCACACGTCAGGGTCGGTGCCGGCCTTGGAGTTCTCGCAGACGACGGGGTTGCTCCCGACCGCGCACGGGTCGGCGGCGGCACCGGGTGTCGCGGCCACGACGACGAGCGAGACACCGGTCGCGAGCGCAGCGATCAGCCCGACGAAGCGGCGGTGGGCGGGACGGGCACTCATGGGACGCTCCGTGGGAAGGGGATCGGGCTACGGTCGAGCGCAGCTGCCCGCATGCGCTCTCGTCGACCAGGGAGTCTCCGGGAGYACTCCTGATACCGGACGATAAGGGACATCTCGGACTCTCCGGGCGTTCGCGGGGAGATATCACCCGGCGTGACACGGATGGCCCAGCGCATGACGCCCCGACCGTCGACGCGCACGCCCGGAGCGCGACAGAATCGCGGTCGACGCCTGACGACGAGGAGCCCGCCGTGCCCGACACCACCCCGACCGTGGCAGCCACCGCCGACGTCGACCCGCGCGCGAGCATCGGCCCCGGGACGCGGGTCTGGCACCTGGCCCAGGTCCGGGAGGGCGCGCGCGTCGGAGCGGACTGCATCGTCGGCCGCGGCGCGTACATCGGCCCCGGCGTCGTCGTCGGCGACCGGTGCAAGATCCAGAACCACGCGCTGGTGTACGAGCCCGCGGTGCTCGAGGACGGGGCCTTCGTCGGGCCGGCCGTGGTGTTCACCAACGACTACTACCCGCGCGCGGTCAACCCGGACGGCAGCCTGAAGTCGGCCGACGACTGGCACGCGGTGCCCGCGCGGCGGATCCGCTGGGTCGGCCGCGCGGGCGCTCCCCTCGACCCCGACGGCGACCACACGTTCGTCTGCCCGACGACCGGCGAGCGGTACGTCGAGCAGGACGGCGAGCTCCGGCTGGCTCAATAGGCTCCGGAGCCGCCGAACACCGCGCGGCCCGTCTTCCACAGGATCATCAGGTCCATCGCGACGGACCAGTTGTCGACGTACCGCAGGTCCAGCCGGATCGACTCGTCCCACGAGAGGTCGGCGCGGCCGCTCACCTGCCACAGGCCGGTCAGTCCCGGACGCACCCGCAGCCGGCGGTAGACGGCGTCGTGGTACTCGTCCACCTCGGCGGGCAGCGGCGGGCGGGGCCCGACCAGCGACATGTCCCCGCGCACGACGTTCCACAGCTGCGGCAGCTCGTCCACGGAGTAGCGGCGCAGGAGCTTGCCGACGCGGGTGATCCGCGGGTCGTCGTGCATCTTGAACATCAGCCCGTCGCGGTCGCTGCGGGCCAGCAGGGCCGCCTTGCGCTCCTCCGCGTCCGTGTACATGCTGCGCAGCTTCCACATGGTGAACTCGCGCCCGTCGACGCCGATGCGCCGCTGCCGGAAGAACGCGGGTCCGCGGCTGCTCAGGCGCACCGCCAGGGCGGCCACGGCGATGACCGGGGTGGCCGCTAGCAGGATCATCGCGCCGAGCGTGCGGTCCAGCGCGGACTTGGCGAACATCCGGCGACGCGGCGACGAGGTCTCCACCTCGAGCAGGGACAGGCCGGCGGTCGGGCGCAGGTGCACCCGCGGACCGAGCACCTCGACGAGGCCGGGAGACACCACGAGATCGACCCCGGCGCGGCCGAGCGCCCACGAGAGGCGGCGCAGCGCGTCCCCCGACAGCTCGCTGCCCGAGACGATGACGACGTCGACCTGGTGGTCGTAGGCGACCTGCGGGATGTCGGCGAGCGCGCCCAGCGTCGGGACGCCGTCCTGCGGGGGCCGGTCGGTGATGGCCGGCAGGCACACGCCGATCACCTGGTAGCCGTGGTAGGTCGCACCGCGCAGGTCGTGGATCAGGTGGTGGACCGAGGTGGCGTCGCCCACGACGAGCGTCCGCGACATCGCGACCCCGCGGCTGCGCCGCCCGTGCAGCGATCGACGCAGCGCGTGACGACCGACGGCGGTACCGACCGACAGCAGCACGACCGTCGCCGCCACCTCGAGCCGCGGCAGCGGGACTGCCAGGGCGACGCTGGCGAGAGCGACGATCGCCGCGGAGCCGAGGCCCGCCCGGAGCACCGCTTGGAACTCGACCGGTCCGTCACCGAGCGTCTTGCGGTCGTACCCGCGGCCGAACGCGACGACGAGCAGGAAGACGGCGGCCGCGACGGCGGGCCATCCCGAGGAGGCACCGGCGACGAGGACGACGCCCGAGACGACCAGCGCCGCGACCACGGCGTCCAGCGCCATGGCCTGCCGGACGTAGTGCCCGGCCACGGAACCCCAGTGCTCGGCGTCGAACGCGGCCAGCGCCTTACGGGGGTGGGTGACGAACGGTTCAGCGGATGCCCACGACCGCCGCGGCCCGGTGGCCGCCCTTCGCCGGTCGAGGAGAACGTCCATGTTCTCTGCCGGATCCTCGAGGATCGTCATTCCGATAACCGTCCGCCCCAGGTGTTCGACTGCATCTGGCTTGGAGGCTATGCGGGGGCATTGGTAGGAGATAGACCCTTTTGTCCGTTTTCACCCACAGTTCACCCTCTTGGGCTGCTTTGCGGCGTCAGCCCTTCGTGTGGAACTTCAGCTGYGCCGCCTCGAGCCCGTCGAGGACCACCAGCTCGATCGCGTCGGCCGCCTGGTCCAGCAGCCAGGGCAGATCCTTCAGCTCGTTCTTGGCGAAGTCGCGCAGCACGTAGTCCGCCGGGTCCATCCGACCGGGCGGTCGACCGACCCCGACGCGCACCCGCACGTAGTCCTTGGTGCCCAGCGCCTTGGTGGTGTCGCGCAGGCCRTTGTGGCCGCCCTCGCCCCCGCCGCGCTTGAGCCGGACGTCGGCGAACGGGATGTCCAGCTCGTCGTGCACCAGCACGGTGCGCTCCGGCGGCACGTCGTAGTACTTGGCCAGCGCCGCGACCGGACCGCCCGACACGTTCATGTAGGTGGTCGGCTTCGCGAGCACCACCCGCGGGCCCGGCGCGCCGCCCGGCAGCACGCCGAGGCGCGCCTCGGCCACTGCGGCCTGGGGCCGGCGCGAGAGCAGCCCCGAGGCGCGGGCGCCGAACGTGGCACCCGTGCGGCGGGCCAGCTCGTCCAGCACCATCTGGCCGACGTTGTGCCGGTTGCCCGCGTACTGGGTTCCGGGGTTGCCCAGGCCGATGACGAGCCAGGGTCCGTCGCTCATCGGGTCTCCTCTACGGGTGGGTGCGGGAACGACGACGCCCGGGCGGCGACGTCCTCGGCCGAGGCGTGCGGGACGCTGATCGCGATGACGGTGAGGTCCGGGTCGCTGAGCAGCGTGGCGCCCTCGGGCAGCGTGATCTCGCCGGCGGTGATGGTGGAGCCGCCGGTCAGGCCCTCGATCGAGACCTGGACCTCGGAGGGGATGTGCGTGGCCTCGACCTCGAGCGACAGCGCCTGCGTCTCGAAGATGTGGATCGTGCCGGGGTAGGACTCGCCGACCACCGCGACCTGGACGTCGACGGTGACCTTCTCGCCGCGCGTGACGATGAGCAGGTCGACGTGCTCGATGGTGTTCTTCACGACGTCGCGCTGGACGTCCTTCGTGATCGCCAGCGTGGTCTTGCCGTCGAGCTCGACGGAGAACAGGGCGTTGGCCTGCTTGACCGCGAGCATCGTGGCGTGGCCCGGGAGGGCGACGTGCAGCGGGTCGGAGCCGTGCCCGTAGAGGACGGCCGGGATCTGGTCGGCGCGGCGCAGGCGGCGCGCGGCACCCTTGCCGAACTCGGTACGGGTGGTGGCGACGAGCTTGACCTCGGACACGTGTACTCCCCAGTGCTGACGTCGGCGCAGTGTCGCCGACGTGACGGTGTGATGGCGTGGCGTGCGCGGCCAAGGAGCCGTGCGACGCGGATCTAGACAGGTGTGGTGGCCTCGACGCGGGACGCAGGACGGGCACGCGGAGGCGCTCGCCCAGTCGATCACGGAGCGCAGGTGGTCGTGGAACTTCGTCGACCGTCCTTCGTCCCTCGCCGAGGCAACCTGGAGAGCCTACCCGGTCGAGCGGGCAGAGCCCAACCCGCCGGTCAGACGGACGGGTCGGCCCAGCCCCAGCGGACGGTCACGTCGGCGGACACGGTCTGCTGACCTGCCTCAACTGGCACGGACATGGCCTTGGCGACGCCCATCGCGCGGCCCATGCGCAGCGGCACCGCGTCGGACCCGCCCTCGGTCACCCACTGGACCTCGCCCAGCCGCCGACCGGACAGCGTGGCCCAGTGCGTGGCGCGCGCGACGGCGTCCGCCCAGGCGGCCTCGCGTGCCTGCTCACGCGGCTGCGTGGGATCGCTGACCTCGAACCGGATCCCGTCCATCCGTGCGGGCTCCCCGCCCGCCACGACCGCGGCACCGACCACGTCGCCCGCGACCGCGACGTCGTGCAGCGTGACCTGCAGCCCCAGTCGCGCCACGACGCGGGAGGACCCGCGCGCGGACCCGTCGGTCCAGGTGCTCGACTGGGTGGTCCGCAGCCAGCGGTCGTCGACGCCGGCCTCGCGCAGCACGGCGCGCATCCGGTCCAGGCACTCGCCGGCCTCGGCCAGCGCACGCTCGGCGTCCACCGCCCGCGCCTCCGCGCCCAGGTCCGCGATCGCGACGTCCGGCACGGCCTCGGCCTCGCCGAACCCCGTGACGGTCACCCCGCCCCGCGGCCCGCGACGGCCACCGTGCTCGTCGTCGCGCCCGGTCATGGGGTCAGGCCTGGCCGTCGAAGAGGGACGTCACCGAGCCGTCGTCGAACACCTCGCGGATGGCCCGCGCGATGAGCGGCGCGATCGACAGCACGGTCAGCTGCGGGAAGCGGCGGTCCTCGGCGATCGGCAGCGTGTCCGTGATGACGACCTCGCGGGCGCCGCAGTTCTGCAGCCGGTCGACCGCGGGGTCGGAGAGCACTCCGTGCGTGGCGGCGACGATGACGTCCTTCGCCCCGGCCTCCATGAGCACGCGGACGGCCCCGGTGATGGTCCCGGCGGTGTCGATGAGGTCGTCGACGAGCACGCAGCTGCGGCCCTCGACGTCACCCACGACGCGGTTGGCGACCGTCTTGTTGGGGCTGCGGATGTCGCGCGTCTTGTGCACGAAGGCCAGCGGCCCGCCGCCCAGCTTGGCGGCCCACTGCTCGGCGACGCGGATGCGTCCGGCGTCCGGCGAGACCACCGTGACGTTGGACGTGTCGACGCGGCTGCGCACGTACTCGGTGAGGATCGGCATGGCCCACAGGTGGTCCACCGGCCCGTCGAAGAAGCCCTGGATCTGCGCGGCGTGCAGGTCCACGCTCATCAGGCGGTCGGCGCCGGCCGTCTTGAAGAGGTCCGCCATGAGCCGCGCGGAGATCGGCTCGCGGCCGCGGTGCTTCTTGTCCTGCCGGGCGTACCCGTAGAACGGGGCGACCACGGTGATCGTCTTGGCGGACGCACGCTTGAGGGCGTCGACCATGAGCAGCTGCTCCATGATCCACGTGTTGATGGGCGACGAGTGCGACTGCAGCACGAACGTGTCGGCGCCGCGCACGGACTCCCCGAACCGGGTGTAGATCTCCCCGTTCGCGAACTCGTAGGTGGTGGTCGGCAGCAGGTCGATGCCGAGGTGGGCCGCGACGCTCGTGGCGAGGTCGGGGTGCGCCCGCCCCGTCAGGAGGACGAGTCGCTTCTCGCCGTCCGAGGAGATGATCCCGGTCATCGTGCGGAGTCCTTCGGGTTCGAGCCGGCAGAGTCCGGCAGTGCAGGCGGCGGGGTCGGCGGTGCGTCGGCGGATGCTGCGGCGGCACGGTCGCGCTCGGCGCGGGCCTGCGGGG
>NZ_JBFUHU010000001.1:0-49802 GCF_056402235.1 Cellulomonas sp. P4_B5_2 | reverse complement strand
CGCCCTGGACGACGACAGCGGCGCGACGGTCGGCGACGCGGTGACGGCGGTCGGCAACGCGGAGGGCGGGGGAGACCTGCTTGCGGCGGTCGGCAGCGTGACCGCGCTGGACCAGACGATGACGGCGTCGACGGACGGCTCGTCGGCCGAGACCCTCTCCGGGTTGATCGAGTTCTCCGCGGCTGTCGTGCCCGGCGACTCGGGCGGCCCGGTGTTCGACGACGAGGGCGAGGTCATCGGCATGACGACCGCCGCCTCCAGCAGCACCGTGGACACGGTGGCGTTCGCGATCGACATCGAGGACGCGCTGGTGATCGCGAACCAGATCCAGTCCGGGGTCGCCTCCGACACCGTGACGATCGGGTACCCGGCGTTCCTGGGGATCTCGGTGGCCCCGGATGGTTCGGTCGCTGGAGTGCTGGAGGGCACGCCGGCCGCATCCTCTGGTCTCGCGGCCGGCGACGTGATCACCGCGGTGGACGGTGTCGCGGTTTCCTCGGCGTCATCCCTCTCCGACCTGCTCGCCACCTACTCGCCTGGCGACACCGTGACCCTGACCTGGACGGTTGCGTCCTCTGGTGCCTCGGCGTCCGCGCCGGTCACCCTGATCGCCGGACCGGCCGACTGACCGGAATGAGGACGACCAGCCTGCCGTTGAGAGGTAGGCTGGTCGGACTGGCTCCGGCCGGTGCTTGATAACTGAACATGGGGGTGATCGGTTTCGACGGTGATCGTCGAACCAGGAGAAGCGGGTCGAGGACGCACGGTTATCTCGTCAACGCTCCGTGCAAACCAATAGGTGCCAATACAAACCGCACCGACTTCGCCCTCGCCGCCTGAGCGAGTCCCGAAGTCCGTTGGCCTGAGTACGCTCTCGACTCAGTAACCAGCGTCATCTAGAGAGCCACTGCTGGTAATCGTCGTCAGTGCGATTGCCGGGACTTTTAGCTGACTGAGCCCGTCCACGGCTTGCCTGTGTGACCGTGGGGGCCGAGAAAATCACAGCAGGCTGCACCCGGAGAATCCCTGGTACTGCGTCACCGGACGCGGGTTCGATTCCCGCCACCTCCACCTGCCTGACCTGCGAAAACGCATGGTCATGTTGACAGGAAGTAGCCTCTCGTTGACACGGGGGGCTATTTTCGTGTCTATGGCCTCCATCAGGGAGCGGGTTCGGGCCGACGGCACGCGGTCGTTCGCGGTGCTGTGGCGGGACCCTGAGACGAAGCGGCAGAGCTCGCTGACATACGACGACGAGAACGACGCGCGGGTGGCGAAGCATCTCCTCGAGGTGACCGGTGGGCACACTGACGAGGCCGCGCGGGTTGCAGACGCCGTGCGGCTCCACGGGCCGTCCGTTGTCGAGGCCGTCTCGGAGCACATTGACCTGCTGACCGCGGTGGGTCCGGATACCCGGGCGAGCTACCGCACGCAACTTCGCCGCCACATCGCGCCGACCCTCGGGTCGTATCCGGTTGCGGTGATCTCCTACCGGCACGTGGCTGGGTGGATTCGCTCGATGAGCGACAGCGGTCTGTCGCCCAAGACGATCGCGAACATCCACGGACTGCTCTCTGCGTCGATGTCGACGGCGGTCCGGCTCGGGTACCGCACGGACAATCCTTGCGTCGGCGTGCAGCTCCCCAAGTCGCAGCTGACGCAGGACGAGATGACCGTGCTGACGCGCGGCGAGTTCACACTCCTGCTCTCGCACGTCCAGCCTCACTACCAGTCATTGGTCCTGCTGCTCGTCGCGACCGGCCTGCGGTGGGGCGAAGCAACGGCGCTGACCCCCGGCGACCTCGATCTCTTCGCCAGCCCGCCGACGCTGCGCGTCACGAAGGCGTGGAAACGTGATGGCGATCGTCACTGGTACGTGGGTCCGCCAAAGACCAAGAGAGCGCGCCGGACAGTTTCACTCCCCGACGAGTTGGTCGACGTACTCATGCCGCTGGCCGCTGGGAGGCCGGCGGACGCGCTGTTGTTCACCAACACCGTGGGCCAGCAGATTTCCTCGTCGCGATTCTGGACCACGACGTGGACGCCCGCTCTGGATGCTGCGACCCACCCCCTGCGCGCCGATGGCACGCCGGACCTCGACGCCCCACGCCTTTCGAGACGTCCACGAGTACACGACCTGCGTCACACGCACGCATCCTGGATGATCGCGGCCGGTACGGACTTGTTCGTCCTCCAGCGCCGACTGGGTCATGAGTCCATCACGACCACGACGGAGACCTACGCCCACCTATTGCCGGACCAGCAGGCCGCGGCCGCGGCAGCGGCGGGACGCGCGCTCGGCGGGCTCAGACTCGCCCGGACTTAGTAGCCGCCGCGGACGGAACACGTCGTGTCGGACGAAGCGATGAACGACCTTGGTCGTCGACCTGAGAGACGAACGCGCGCAATCGATTCCGCGGGTGGCGAGGCGCATCGATCGGTGCTGCGACTACTCGGGGACGCCGAGGATGCAGGATGCCACGCGCTGGGCGAGGGGCTCGACGACGCGCAGGCGGCCAAGGGCGCGCTCGACAGTACCGAGATCGACCGGGCGTTCGAGGAGCAGCGGGTCAATGTCGGCGAGCCGACTGTACGGGTGGCGGTGGCGCAGCGCGCGGGCCTCCAGCACGTAGGGGTGCATCAACTCCAACCAGA
Organism: Cellulomonas sp. P4_B5_2; assembly: GCF_056402235.1. Classification (NCBI taxonomy): domain Bacteria; kingdom Bacillati; phylum Actinomycetota; class Actinomycetes; order Micrococcales; family Cellulomonadaceae; genus Cellulomonas; species Cellulomonas sp. P4_B5_2. Next base: position 47,147 of record NZ_JBFUHU010000001.1, on the reverse strand, counting down.
TCTCGGCGAGCTGGTGCAGGTCTACGTCACCTCCGTCGAACTCCCCCTTAGCGAGGGCGGCCAGAGCTTCCCACCGGTCGGCATCGTCGAATCGTGCCTCGCCTCGGGCGCGCTGCGCCCACGCGCGACCAGCTCTCCGCATCTGGGCGAGGGCCCTCTGGTGGCGGCGCGGCAGCATCGCTACCTCGGCCGCTTGCGCCCGGCGCAGGAACGTCTCCAGCCACCGTTCGCATCGGTCGTCGAATGGCGCACCCGGTGGGTCGCCGGCGAGCTGCGCCCGGAGCCGCGTTGTCACGTCGTTGAGGCCCACGATCGGCTCGGACCGCTCGTCCTCCAGGAGCAACCACCTGGGCGCGCCTGTCGCCGAACCTCGCACGGCGAAGAACGCCCACGGCGTGCTCGTGCGCACGGGGCTGATCCGGGCGAGCACCCTCTGACGAGTTCCACGATGCGCGGCGTACACATTGGCGGGGATGAGCGAGGTCGGTCCGGTGACGAGTGCGCGCACTGGCTCGAGAGCGTCCTGGAGCCCGTCCCACTGGTTACGTGTCTGCTCGCTCAGGTCGGCGAACTCCTTCGCTGTCACGACAGCGTCCGGCCTCGCCGGGATCGGCAGGTTGGACCCGAGGAGCGCGGCGCTCTCCTCGTTGCGGGCCGCGAGTAGGTCGTCCGCTCGCGTCGCGAACGACGGTGAGTCTGCGGGCCACCAGACCTCGATCCGGTCGTGGGGGCTGTCCATTCGGTCGACTCGACCGACTCGTTGTTCAGCCACACGCAGTGTTGTCGGCATGTCGAATTGCACGACGGCCGACGCGCCTTGAAGGTTGATGCCCTCGTTCATCGCATCGGAGCACAGGGCGATGCACCGGCCGATGGCGTCGGGCGCGAACGCCAGTCGCACGGTGCGTCGCTCGCTCGTGGCGGCGCCAGAGGCGACGACGACGGGCACGTCGGTTCGGGGCATGAGCGATTTCAAGACCGCCAGCGTGATCGGGTGATGGTCGAACGCGAGCACGCGTTCGTGGCGGTCGGCGAGGCCGGCGACGAACTCCGCCTTGGTCCGCTCGCGGCGGTCGCCGAGCTGACGTGCGAGTGATCCGAGCAGTTCGTAGCGTCCGATCTCTGAGTCGCATGCGTCCCGCCAGGCGTCCTCGTCGAGGAGCCACTCGGGAACTTCGCACGCGAGGTCTACCCGCGGCGGGCCGCCAGCGCGCAGGTCGCGGAGTCTGCCGAGCATGTCACCCGAGGCCTGTGGCTTGACCAGGCCGGTGATCCCGAGCAGCCGTAGAGCCTCTTCCGTACCGACAACGTGCTCAAGCAATGCCGCCTGCGACGAGCGCATGCTCGCGCGCACCTGGTACCCGACGAGGCCCTTGGCGGCGCTCAGCCGACCCTCAAGCCACCGCTCGTCGGTGTACTCGCGCCGCAGCCAGGCCGGCAAGCCAATCTGTCGTCCCAGGCCAGAGATCCCGACGAGCTGGGCCGAGACGTCGCGGATGTCGTCGGCAACGGCGCGCTCGTGCTCCTGCTCGCCGGTGTCGTACGTGTTCGTGAGGTGCTCTGGGTACCGGCAAATGCGCCCGGTCTCCGGATGCCGGTAGCTGTCCGGGTCGCCGGCGACGAGCTCGTTCAACATCGACTTGGTCCGCCGCACCGTGAAGCGTTGGATCGCGCTGCGGAGCTGCACTTTCTCGTCGTCGGTCAGGCGCCAGTCGACGTGGCGGCGATGCAGGCGGTCGAGCATCGCGAGCGTTTCGTCGTCGAAGTTGTCGGCGCCGAGCTGGTCGACGAGGGCGAGGAGGTCCTCGGCGCCGCGGTTGATCGGTGTCGCAGTGAACATCAACACGTGGTCGGCTGCAGTGGCGCGGATGTGTCCGCTGCGGTTCGAGTTCCGGGCTAGGAAGTTGTGGGCTTCGTCGATCGCGAGGATCTGGGCGGCCGCCACCGCCTCCTCCTCGACGCGTGGCCCGGCCTTCGACGCCCGGCTGAGCAGTCCCTGCGAGATCGTGTTCAACGTCAGTCCGCACGAGATGGCCTCGCGACTCCACTGCTCCTGGACCGACGGCGGGCAAACGAGAACGGTCAGGTCGCTGCGGACACGTCCCGTGCTCCAGAGCCGGTCACGAACGGCCCGGGTCAGGTGCGCGCCCATCCGAGTCTTGCCCGACCCCGTTGCGTCGGCGACCAGGACACTGCCGACGTTCTCCACCACCCAGAGCGCCTCGGCGATCCCTGCGACCTGCGACGGCCACAACCGGCTGATTCCCGCCGTCGAGCCGAGGTACCCCGCCGCCCACTGCCCCTCGAGCAGATCGGCACACGCCCGGGCGAGGGCCTCCTGCCACGAGACGAACTGCAGCATCTCGTGCAGCAGGGCGCGCAGCTCCTCGTTCCACGGCTCGCCGATCGACCAGTAGTTCTCCGCGGCCCGCTTCGCTTGCGCGTACCGGTCCGGGTCCCCGATGCGCTCGGCGCGAGCGTTGGCCTCGAACTGGCTGACCAGACCGGCCTCCGTGAAGTTGCTCGACCCGATCGTCGCTGCCCGATCGCCGACGTAGATCTTCGCGTGCAGTCGCGTGTGTCCAGGCACGAATCGCACCTCGRACCAGCCGGAATCCAGCGCCGCGATCGTCTGGACGATCTTCGCCGACAGCAGCAGGGAGACACCGTGCTGCTCGATCCAGTACTCGCGGACGTCTTCGGTGAAGGTCGCCGACGCCGAACCAAAGCTGACCCTGTCCGTCGCGAACGGCTCGGTGCCGAGCAGAACCCGCACCAGCCCGGGGTCGGGCTTGTGCGCGGCGGCCGCGACGAGCTCGACGATCTTGGCGATCGACGCGAAGCCCGCCAACACCAGCGGCGCGCGTGAGGACACGAGGTCGTCCCACACCAGATCACGTACATGAGCGGCGCCATGGTTGACCGGGAGGCTCTCGCGGGGCGGCCAGTCCATCTGCGCCAGACGAAGATGGAGGTGCGGCTCTGGCGCCGATGCGAAGAGGTCCTGCTGGTCAGCGACTACTCGACCTCGAGCACGCTTGGTCATCCGCTCTCCGCCGTCTCGCGCCACTGGTGTTCGAAGGCTAGAGACGGCTACTGACATCGCCGCGTCTTCGGTGCCATGTCGTCGTGGAGCACGACACGTGAGATCTCCAGGTGGTCGCCCTTTCGCCAGTAGTGCAGGCGGCGAGCGGAGGGTGTGTTGCGTTGCGTGCCACGCTGTAGCACATGGCTCCGTCGGCTCTAGTCGCGGCGGGACGACGGCCGCTCTCGTGCTCACGTAGTTGGTGGTTCTCGCGGGCGGCCAGTCGAGCAGGGTCGGCGACGACGATGTCGGCAATGACGTCGGCGAGCTTTGCCCAGCTCACCGGCCCGAGCGCGGTCAGCGAGTCGACGAGTTGTGGGCCGACCAGAGGACTGAGCGGCAGGCGCGCAGGCACACCAGCCGGGGCCGCGCGGGTCGATCGCTACAGTCGATGGCATGGCCGCATACCTGCTGATCCTCGGCGACCGCGAGGCGCTGGGCTGGGTCTTGCGCACTAGCGCGATGGCGTTTCCCAATATGCGCCGATCAGAGATCGATGCTCTATCCCCAGGCGACCACCTGTTCAGCTACACGACCAGGGGCTGCTTCCGCAATCCCGGGCGAGATCGCGGGCGAGTTATCGGCTTGGCGACCGTCGCCAGTCGGGTGACCCCGCTTTCAAATCCAGTTCACTTCGCCGGAAGAGAGTTCGCCCGCGGTTGCGCGATCGCGCACGAGAGTCTCGCGCCGTTCGGATCTGGCGTTGAGCTCGCCCCGCTGATCGATGAGCTTGATGCCTTTCTAGACTCGGGGCGGGGCTGGGCGATGCGCCTGCGGCGGCCGCTCCTTCAGCTTTCGGACCGCGACGCGGTCGTGCTCGCCTCTCACCTTGAAGGGGCGGCACATCGCCCTCCGCGTACGGCTGACATCGCCGCCTACGCTAGATGGTTCGACACTCGCGGCGGCGATTTAACCCCGCCTGCTGGGCTCGTTGAGGTCCGCGCGATCTGATCCGGCAGGGACCGCACCTGGCTGAGCAGGGTACCGGGGTCGACGTCGAGGTCGAGCGCGTGCTGATAGATGTCCACCCGGCTCCAACTACGCGGTGATCGGCTTGCGGCTCGTTGCCCTTCGCTTAGATGAGATGCCCCAGCGCAAGTCCGCCGACCGTGCAGTAGACGAGCATCTGGTACAGGTCGGGGTTGGGTACCCGCTCGGCTTCTCGGCCTTGTATTTCATCCACGACGGCCGTCGTCGCGACCGACCCTGGCCCGTACCAGACGAGGTCGGGCCGCATCGGCACGACGGCCTCGTCGAGCCGCCACCGGTCCTGCGAACGGCAACGCCCGCCGTGACTTCGCACTCGGGACGAGACTTTCCCGTCATGTGTGGATGAATTGCCCGCGAGAGCCGCGCACTGCTGTCTAGGCACGTCAGAGCCCCATACGATCGATGCGGCAGGCAATCGACCAATGGGGGAGTTCCACGGTGACGGCGACGACGACGGACACCAGGCCAAATCTTGCCCCGGGCTCGGTGGTCGTGGTCCGCGACGAAGAGTGGCTGGTTCGCTCGACGGAGGAGACCAGCGACGGCCTCCTGATCCACGTCCAAGGGCTCAGCGAGCTGGTCCGGGACACGAGCGCCACGTTCTTCGACTCGCTCGACTCCATCGAGGCGTTGGACCCCGCCCAGGCGCGGGTTGTCGCGGACGGGAGCCCGAAGTACCGCGACGCGCGGTTGTGGCTCGAGTCGACGCTCCGCAAGACGTCCGTCCCCATCGGGGACGAGGCGCTGACTGTCGCCACCCGTGCCCTGGCCGACCCGCTCGTCTACCAGCAGTCGGCTGTGCGGAAGGCGCTCGACCCGGCGAACCTGCGCCCGCGCATCCTGCTTGCTGACGCGGTCGGGCTCGGGAAGACGCTCGAGATCGGCATGATCCTGTCCGAACTGGTCAGGCGCGGACGGGGGGAGCGGATCCTTGTCGTGACGCCGCGCCACGTCCTCGAGCAGATGCAGCACGAGATGTGGACCAGGTTCGCGCTGCCGTTCGTGCGACTCGACAGTGCGGGCATCCAGCGGATCCGGCAGAAGCTGCCCGCGACCCGTAATCCCTTCACGTACTACCGCCGGGTCATCATCTCGATCGACACCCTGAAGTCGGACCGGTACGTGGCGCACCTGTCCAAGCAGCGGTGGGATGCCGTTGTCATCGACGAAGCGCACAACCTCTCGAACACGGCGACACAGAACAACAAGCTCGCGCGGCTGCTGGCGCGCAACTGTGACGCGCTGATCCTTGCCTCGGCCACCCCGCACAACGGCCGCAAGGAGTCGTTCGCCGGGCTGGTGCATCTGCTCGACCCGTCAGCGGTGCGGCCGGACGGGGAGCTGGTGCAAAAGGAGGTCGAGCGGCTCGTCATCCGCCGGCACCGGCACAGCCCGGAAGTGGCGCAGGCCGTCGGCACGGACTGGGCAGAGCGCCAGGCGCCGAACAACATCCTTGTCCCGGCGTCGCCGGGGGAAAACGCGGTCGCCCGCGAGCTCGAGGACGTCTGGCTGTGGCCAGCGGCCGGGGCATCGCCCTACTCCGGTCAGAACGCGCAGCTCTTTCCCTGGACTCTCGCCAAGGCGTTTCTCTCATCCCCTGAGGCTTTGCACCGCTCGATCGAGGAGCGACGCAAGCGCATAGCGAAGAACCAGACCCGGGCGGTCGCCCGCGAGGATGCCGCGCTGGAGCGGCTCGACGAGCTCAACGATGCGGCTCGCGGGGTCTCCGCCAAGTACGACGCACTCGTGAAGCTGCTCAAGGAGATCGGCGTCGGCAAGGGCTCGCCCGCGAGGGCGGTCGTGTTCGCCGAGCGCATCGCGACCCTCGGTTGGTTGCGGCATCGGCTTCCCAAGGATCTCGGGATCCCCGTGGATGCCTTCGCGGTGATGCACGGAGGTCTGCCCGACGACGAGCAGCAGCGGATCGTCGAGGACTTCAAGCAGGAGCACGCACCGGTGCGGGTCCTGCTCACCGGCGACGTCGCCTCCGAGGGTGTCAACCTGCACGCACAGTGCCACGAGCTCATCCATTTCGACATCCCGTGGAGCCTCATCAGAATCGAGCAGCGCAATGGCCGCATCGACCGGTACGGGCAGAAGCACCCGCCGCGTGTCAGCACGCTGCTGCTGGACCCGGACTCGGAGCGGTTCGGAGGCGACATCCGTGTGCTGGCACGGCTCGTCGAGCGCGAGCACGAGGCACACAAGGCTTTGGGTGACGTCATCTCTCTCATGGGCAAGGGCGACGTGAAGAGTGAGGAAGACGAGATCCGCGACGTGCTCGCCGGTACCATGGAATTCGATGCCGTGGTTCGCACGCCGCAGGACGTCGCTGCCGGAGACGACCTCGCCGCATGGTTCGCTCAGGGATTTGACGGGGGCGACGACGCACCGACGGCCGTACTGGCCCCGGCGTACCGGGGCCCGGGCCTGTACGACGACGACATCACCTACCTCGAAGAGGCGCTGCGAGCCGCGTTCGTGGACCCGTCCTCGAAGGTGAGCAACAACGGCGTCGAGTGGAAGCGCGAGGCGACGTTCGGCTCGGCGGAGCTGGTGCCGACGAAGGACCTGGTCCAGCGTCTCGACGTGCTGCCGCAGAGCTACCTGGCCGACCGGCGCGTCACGGAGCGCCTCGTCCTCGCAACGACCCCGGAGCGCGGCAAGCTGCGTCTGGCGGCAGCGCTCGCAGACGACAGCGACTCCACCTGGCCCGATGCGCATTACCTCAGCCCGCTGCACCCCGTGCTCGAGTGGGCGGCGGACCGCGCGCTGGCATCACTGGGCCGAAACGAGGTGTTCGCCGTCCGGGGCGAGGTCGACGAGCCCACGGTCTTGTTGCTCGGGACGTTGACCAACCGGCGCGGGCAGGTCGTGGCCGCATCGTGGCTCACGGTCGCGTTCCCGGCCGGGCCCGACGGATTTGCACCGGTCGTCCCGCACGAGACTGCTCGAGAGGCGCTCGCGTCGCTGGGGTGGGCTGCAGGGAGTGCCAACCCGGGAGGAGTGGCGGGCGTTGACCAGTTCCAGCGCTTGGTCGCACCCGCTGTACGCAAGGCGGATGCACAGATGGATGCGCTGCTCTCGGTCGCCGCAGACGACGTCGAACGCCGAGTCGACGAGTGGTCCGTGCGCCTCCAGGAGTGGGACGAAGAGGCAGGAGCGCTGCCTCAACTCGTCGGGCTAAAGCAGCGGCGGGTGAGCGTCGCCCAGGAGCGAGAGCTCGTCGAGGCGATGAAGCCAGATCGGCAGCTGGTCCGCCCGCTGCTCGTCGTTGTGCCGAGCAGCACCGGGAGGGCGGAGGCGTGAGCGTCAGCGACGCGATCATTGTCGGCGAGGCATGGATCTCTGAGCACTACTTCACGACGGATGGCAAGGGTCAGTCATTTCAGGCGCGGGTGGTCGAGCGGCGCAAGGCGTGGGACGCAGAGGCGGCCGAGCAGCGATCGACGGCACGTKCGCGATTCTCGCAGGAGCGCGCCTGGCTCGAGGTCCAGCTGGGTGAGATCGGTGCGCATCTGGAGAAGGACACAGACGGCGACCGCGCCACCGCCAGCGAGCTCGTCGCCGAGGTGCACGAGCGGTACATGAGTGTTCTGGGACTGGTGGGCGGGTACGGCCTCGTGGTCGAGCGCGACGGAAGTCTCGCCCGAGTCGCAGCGGTCGGCCTCGGGGGCCACCCACCCCTCGTGGTGGTCCACGCCGTTCCAGTCGCAACGATCGACGAGATCCTCGCCAAGGAAGGTGCGACACTGCCGGCACCCGCGGTGCTCGGTGACGGCACCGAGCTGACTTCAGCCGCACGGCTGGTGTCGGCTCTCTTCGTCGAAGACGACGCACCCCATTACGTTCTGGTCCTCGCGGGCCGCTGGGTGCTGCTCGCCGAGCGTGACCGGTGGGCGCTGGGCCGCTACCTCGCGGTTGACGTTCAGTCGGTTGTTGAACGCAACCAGGTCACGCGTGGCGGTGAGGTCGACCGCGCACTGACGTGCTTGGAGTCCGCGTCAGTTGCGCCCGACGCGGACGGTGGCCTGTGGTGGGACGGGGTGCTCGAGGAGTCGGTGAAGCACACAGTCGGTGTCTCGCAGGACCTCCGCGACGGCGTTCGGTTGTCCATCGAGATCATCGCCAACGAGGTCGTGCAGCGCCGGGCTGCCTTGGGCCTCGCCCCGCTCCCCGGAGGCCAGGCCCAGGTCCTCGCCGAGCAGTCGCTGCGGTTCCTCTATCGGATCCTGTTCCTGCTCTACGCCGAGGCGTCCCCGGAGCTCGGTGTGCTTCCGACCACCGAGCCCGAGTACGCCCAGGGGTACAGCCTCGACCGGCTGCGCGAGCTGGTCCAGGTGGAGCTCGCCGCCCCGAAGGGGCGCTCAGGCACCCACCTCTACGAGTCTCTCGGCGTGCTGTTCCGGCTCGTCGACCGTGGACACCGTCCCCGGCCGGCCGCGATCACCGACGAGGACGGCGCCTCGGCGTTCACCGACGGTTTGACGTTCAACTCACTGCGGGCCGATCTGTTCAAGCCCGCTGCAACGCAACACATCGATGACGTCGGCCTCGGCAATGTCGCCGTCCAGGAAGTACTCCGTCACCTGCTGCTCAGCAAGGAGAAGCGCGGCGCAGACCGCGGTTTCATCTCCTACGCCGAGCTCGGTATCAACCAGCTCGGTGCCGTGTACGAGGGCCTCATGTCCTACACCGGGTTCTTTGCCGGGACAGACCTGTACGAGGTGGCCAAGGGCGGCGACTCGAGCAAGGGCTCGTGGGTGGTGCCGCGCGACCGGATCGACGGCATCGAATCCGCGGACTTCGTCCTGGCGACGGATGAGCACACCGGTGAGAAGAAACCGGTCCTGCACGAGCGGGGCTCCTTCGTATTCCGGTTGGCCGGGCGGGAGCGCCAGCAGTCCGCGTCGTACTACACGCCCGAGGTGCTTACGCGTTTCACCGTAGGCCAGGCGCTCGAGGAGCTGCTCGACCCGGACGGCACGACGACGCCCGCAGCTGACATCCTCACGATGACGGTGTGCGAGCCCGCCCTAGGCTCCGGCGCCTTCGCAATCGAGGCCGTGCGCCAGCTCGCCGAGCAGTACCTGCAGCGACGCCAGAAGGAGCTCGACACTCGGATCGACCCTGATGAGTACCCGAAGATTCTGCAACAGGTGAAGGCATCGATCGCCCTGCACAACGTCTACGGTGTGGACCTCAACGCGACTGCCGTCGAGCTCGCCGAGATCTCGCTCTGGCTCGACACCATGGTCGAGGGCCTGGACGCCCCGTGGTTTGGACTGCACCTCCGCCGCGGCAACTCACTCGTCGGCGCGCGGCGCGCGATCTTCCGGCGCGACCAGGTGATGAACAAGAGCTACCTGACGGACGTCCCGCGCGACGTCCCGCTGACCACGCTCGCCGACGACGTCGAGCGCGGCACATTCGCGACCGATGTCGGCGGTTCGGTCCACCACTTCCTCGTGCCGTCGACCGGGTGGGGCTCCGCCGTCGATGCGAAGGAGGCGGCGAACCTCGCAACCGCGGCGATGGCTCGGCTCAAGGCGTGGCGCAAGTCGTTCACGGTCAAGCCGACCAAGCACCAGACCGACGCGCTCGTGGACCTGGGCTACCGCGTCGAGGCGCTGTGGCAGATCTCGCTGAAGCGCTTGCAGATCGCCGAGTCCGGCGTCCGGAGGTCTATCCCCGTGTGGGGCGCCGACGACGAAACGAGCGACGGCTCGTTGCCGCGCGAGCAGGTCGAAGCAGCGCTCGCCGACGCCAGGGGCGCGTACCGTCGACTCCGCAGAGTGATGGACGCGTGGTGCGCACTCTGGTTCTGGCCGCTTACCGACACGGTGACGACTCGAACGATCGACGGAGGGACCGAGCGAGTTCTGCCGCCGAGCCTCGACCAGTGGATCGACGCTCTCCAGATGCTCCTCGGCCGGCACGCCGGCAAGGCGCGGACGGCATCTGGCGGTAACCAGACTCTCGGCGCCGGGACGAGCTGGGGCGAGCTGGGTGACTATGAGGAGTTCGACCAGCTGTTCGCAAGCACGTCGACGATCGAGGCGACGAAGAGCAAGCACGCATGGCTGGACGTCTGCGAAAGTGTGTCCGAGCAGCAGGGCTTCTTCCATTGGGATCTCGACTTCGCGACGCTGTTCGCTCGCGGGGGGGTTGATCTGCAAGCGGGAAACCCACCGTGGGTCCGGCCCCGTTCTGACGTCGACGCGCTGCTCGCAGAAGGAGATCCGTGGTGGCAGCTCGCACTAAAGCCATCCGAAGCGCAGCGCGATGCCAAGCGGGCCGGGACGCTGGCGCTCCCTGGTGTGACCGAACTGGTTGTCGACGGCACGGCCGACGTGGCGTGTACCGCGTCGTTCGTGGGTTCTGTGCAGCAGTATCCGCACTTGGCTGGATTACAGCCTGACCTGTACCGCTGCTTCATGGAGCAGACCTGGCGGCATAGTTCGCGCCGGGGTGTGGTGGCGTTGATCCATCCGGAGTCGCATTTCACGGACGAGAAGGCTGGGCTGCTCCGGCAGGCCACGTATGCGCGGCTACGCCGGCACTGGCAGTTCGTCAACGAGCTCTCGCTGTTCGAAGTGCACCATCTCGTCAACTACGGCGTCCACGTCTATGGCTCTGAGCGGGGACCGACCTTTCTCATGGCCACGTCCCTCTACCACCCCGACACGGTGCAGCTGTCGCTCGTGCACGACGGGTCGGGACAAGAACCGGGGCTCAAGGATCCTGAGGGGAATTGGGATCTGCGGCCGCACAAGAGCCGCATCATCACCGTGACCGACGAAACGCTCGCAACATGGCACGCGGTGCTCGAGACCCCTGACGTCCCTGTCCGGCGCACGCGGATGGTCTACGCCGTCAATCGCTCGACGGCCGCCGTCCTCGACAAACTGTCGCGCAGCCGCCGCATCGCTGAGATCGGGCTGCAGTTCTCGTCCGGCTGGCACGAGAAGAACGATCGGACGAAGGGCTACTTCGAGTCGGCGTGGGGTGCGCCGGAGTCGTGGGACGACGTGATCCTGCAAGGGCCGCACCTGTTCGTCGCGACGCCAATGTACAAGTCGCCTAACGAGACCATGCTCCATAACCTAGACTGGTCGGCCACCGACTTCGAGGCGCTGGCCGCCGACGCAATTCCGGTTACCGCGTACAAGCCGGCGGGTGACTCCTACGGCTACGACTGCGCGTACACGGACTGGGGAACCGACGACGATCCCAAGCCGGCCCGCGACCACTTCCGGGTGGCCTGGCGTCGGATGGCAGCAAATACGGGAGAGCGAACGCTGATTCCCGCGATTATTCCGCCTGGCGCCGCTCATGTAAATGCGGTATTTAGCGTCGGCGGCATTGCCCCGGCGACTCTCGTTGCGTTGGCAGGCTTTTCCTCGTCACTTGTATTGGACTTTGCTGTGCGCACGGTCCCAAAGGGGGATATCTACCTGTCGTCGTTCCTGCGTCTGCCGATACTGCTCGAGCACCCACTCGTGACGGAATTGACGTTGCGGTCGTTGTGTCTGAACGCATTGACTCGCTCCTATGCGAAACTATGGGGAGATGTTTGGTCTTCCGAGATGGCAAGTGACTCATGGGTTCTTCCGACTTCGTCGCGTCCGCTCAGCGAGCGGGGGATTGCTTGGACGATTGATTCCCCGCTCCGCGTCGCCGCCGAGCGACGTCGTGCGCAGTCGGAAATAGACGCACTCGTGGCTCTGATGCTGGGGTTGTCGGCCGAGGAGCTGTGCACGATCTACCGGACCCAGTTCGCGGTCCTCTACGGCTACGACCGCAATGTCTACTTCTACGACGCCAACGGCCGCCTGGTCCCCAACTCGGTGCTCACCGTTTGGCGCAAGCAGGGCGATCGGATCACGCACGAGAATCGCACGGCCACCAACCAGGCCGGCAACACCTACACCTACGAGCTTCCGTTCGTGACGCTTGACAGAGAGGGCGACATGCGCCAGGCGTACGCGGAGTTCGAGCGTCGACTGGCGGAGCGCTCGTGAGCGAACTGCTTCCCACTGCGCAGGCGCAGCGGATCCGCGACGGCTTGCTGGCGTATCTGGTCACGACGTTCGCGCTGGCGGACTCCGACGCTGCTGACGCGCTGGACACGTTCCTGTCCGACCAGTCGTCGGGCATGTTCAAGGGCCCGTACGTACGGTTGCGGCTGCCGTTCCGGCCGGCCGACGAGGGTTGGCGCGACTCGCTGGAGTGGTACGAGGGGTTCGCGCCATTCGGGCACCAGGCGGCGGCATTCGCGCGGCTGTCATCGGCCGTGGGCGGTCGTCGCCGCCGGCCGGAGCCAACGCTGGTGACCACGGGCACGGGCTCGGGCAAGACGGAGGCGTTCCTCTACCCGATCCTCGATCACGTATTGCGTGCTCGGCGCGACGGGGTGCGCGGCATGAAGGCGCTGATCCTGTACCCGATGAACGCGCTGGCCAACGACCAGGCGCTGCGGCTCACCAAGATCCTGACGGACAACCCCGAGCTCGGTGGTGTGACGGCCGCGCTCTACATCGGGGAGAGCGGGCCGTCGCGCACGTCCGTGACGGTCGACGGACTGATCACCGACCGTGCGGTGATTCGGGACGACCCGCCGGACATCCTGCTCACCAACTACAAAATGCTCGACCAGCTACTTCTGCGGCGAGCGGACCAGCAAATCTGGCGCATCTCGGCGACGAGCCTGCAGTACTTGGTGCTTGACGAATTCCACACCTACGACGGCGCACAGGGCACGGATGTCGCGATGCTGCTGCGTCGCCTCGGCCTGGCCCTGAAGAGCCACTGGTCGGACCCAGACCCGACCATCACCGACGAGGACCGTGCTCGCCCGCTCGGCCGGATCACACCTGTAGCGACTTCGGCGACTCTCGGAGACAAGGGCGACCCGGACGTCATGCTCGGATTCGCGAGGACGGTGTTCGGGGAGGAATTCGGTCCCGACTCAGTTGTCACCGAGTCCCGGCTGCGGCTGGACGAATGGGTTGGGGACGCCCTTGCGTCGGTCAGCACCCTCGATCTCGCGCCTGTCGAGATCGGCTCAACGGAGATCGCCGCGGCGAACGCCGCGCTGCGGGTACTGGGGGGTGACCCTGACCCCGCTGCACTGGCCCACATGGTGCTACGCCATCTGTATTCCGGCAATGAGGCGGCGTTCACCGGCCTCGCGGAGCGTGACGACGGTCCGTCGCTGCTGCTCGCGGCGCGCGCGCACCCGCTCGTCCAGGCGCTCGTCGCCGATGGATCTGACGCCGCCGGTCTTGATGCGGTCGCAGCGCGAGTCCTGGGCCGTGCGACTACTTCGCCGACGGAACAGGTCGCCGCGCAGGCGTTCGTCGCCTCCGTCGTAGCGCTGCTCGGGCACGTGCGCGCCCGCGCTGGGCTTGGTGCGGTTTCCGTCGAGACCCATCTGTGGGTGCGTGAGCTCACCCGGATCGACCGTGCTGCGGACTCCGTCACCCACTTCCGCTGGAGCGACGACGGTCCACCGGTCGCTGGCGAGGGTGTCGAGGACGTCCGGCCGTCGTATCCGGCGGTTTACTGCCGGCACTGCGGGCGGTCGGGCTGGGGTGTCAACCTCACCCCGCAGGGCAACGACATCGCATCCGACGACCCCGGCACCATCCGTCGTCGGCACGCGATGAAGGACGGCCGGTTCCGGGCGCTCGTGTACGCGCCGGGCGAGGCCGACCGCGTCTTCTTCCAGAAGGGGGAGGTCGAGGGTCTGCGGTGGTTCTCAGTCCGGGACCTTGCTCTGCTGGACAAGGCTCCTGACGACGAGGACGTGGAGTTCCGCGACGGGTGGGTCCTGCCCGTACTGACAGTCATCGGCAAGGACGACGACAAGCGGGCGCGTGAGGACGAGTGCCCGGCCTGTGGGCAGGAGGACGGGATCCGGTTCCTGGGCAGCGCCATCGCGACGCTGTTGTCGGTGTCGCTGTCCACACTCTTTGGGTCCGGGGTCATCGACTCGACCGAGAAGAAGGCTCTCGTCTTCACCGATTCGGTCCAGGATGCTGCCCACCGGGCGGGCTTCGTGCAGGCCCGGTCACACACCCTCACTCTGCGTGCGCTGTTGCGCGAGGCCGTCGCCGACGGGGCTCTCGGGCTCGACGAGCTGGTCTCCCGCGTGATGCGGAGCGCGGGCGACGACCCCGTCGCGCGGTACAGGATCATCGCGCCCGACTGCRCCGACCGGCCGTCGTTCACTCCGTTCTGGAAGGCTGCGCGCCAAGGGGCTGTGCCCGTCGCTGCCCGGCGCCGCGTGCAGCGTCGGTTGGCGTTCGATGCCATGCGGGAGTTCGGCCTCAACTCCCGGACCGGCCGCACGCTCGAGCTCACGGGCACGGTTGCGGCGGCCGTGGACGCGAACGCCCCGTCGGCGATGGCCCAAGCGGCGCGCATGGTGCTCCAGGGTTTCGCGCTTGAGGAGACGCTCGACGGCGACGGTGGTGAGCCGTCTGACGCTCAGCTGATCCAGTGGGTGCGTGGGGTGCTCGAGCGCATGCGGACGCAGGGCGCGATCGACCATGACTGGTTCGAGCGGTATCGCAAGGAGGACGGCAAGCGCTGGTCGATCTGGGGAGGTCGGCCCCGACACGAGGGCATGCCGGGGTTCGGTCCGGGCCTGCCGGCGCCGGCTTACCCGCGCGTGGGCAGCAAGCTGGACCAGAAGGACCAGGGTCTCGACCCGGTGACCTCGGCGCGCTCGTGGTACGCCCGGTGGACCTCGCGGGTGCTGCCGGTCAGCCCGACGCAGGGCGGCATCCTGGTCAAGCTGCTGTTGGAGCGGCTGGCCAAGGACGGTGTGCTGTCCGTGCTGTCCAGCCAGTCGAACGCGGCCGTCTTCTCCATCCCGCCGGAGCGTGTCGTCGTCGGGCCGATCGAGCTAGCTGACCTCGAGTCCGGTCGCCATCAGCTTGTCTGCGACACGTGCCAGGTGCCCACACCAGGCACGGCGGAGGTCATCGACCAGCTCGACGGCGCCCCGTGCCTCGTCGCTCGCTGCGACGGGCGGCTGCGCCGGCAGGGTCACGGCGACAACTTCTACCGGTCGCTGTACTCGTCGGCGGACATGCGTCGCGTCGTCGCGCGCGAGCACACGAGCCTTCTCGACGACGAGACACGGCTGCTGTACGAGAACGGGTTCAAGTCCTCGCAGGTCGACCCGCAGGCGCCGAACGTCCTGGTCGCGACGCCGACGCTCGAGATGGGCATCGACATCGGCGACCTGTCCACCGTGTTCCTGTCCTCGTTGCCACGCACCGTCGCGTCCTATGTCCAGCGGGTCGGCCGTGCGGGCCGACTCACAGGCAATGCGCTCGATCTGGCCTACGTCACCGGGCGCGGGGAGCACCTGCCGAAGCTGGGTGACCCCCTTTCGGTGATCAACGGCGAGGTGCGGCCGCCGGCGACCTACCTGGAGGCAGACGAGATCCTGCAGCGCCAGTACACCGCGCACCTGATGGATGTCATGGCGCGAGATCTCGGGCAGACCGCTCCCAAGAAGGCGACCGAGGTCATGGGCTCGTCAGAACCTGGGTCACTCCTCGGTGGGCTCATCGAGCTCGCCGAACGCGATGCACAGACGCACCTCGACGCGTTCCTCGGGGCGTTTGACGGTCTCGGCAAGGATGCCGAGGTCGGACTGCGGTCGTGGGCGACGCCGCAAGCCGGTCCCGGGACGTCCGACCTGGCGGCGCGCGTGCACAGCGCCAGCGGACGCTGGCAGCAGACCGTCCAGACGTTGAAGCACCGGCTCGACGCGATCGAGACCGTTCTGCCCGAGCTCGAGGCGAAGGCGGAGTCCGCCGCGAAGACCGATGACGACGTCCGTGCGTTCCGGTCTGCACGCACGGCCCGCAAGCTCACGCTGGGGCAGCTCTCGGGCCTGCGCGGCGAGTACTGGATTGGCGTCATGGAGCAATACGGGCTTCTGCCCAACTACACGCTGCTGGACGACTCCGTGACGCTCGACGTCGGGCTCAGCTGGATCGATCCGGACACCAACACCTTCGAGTCAGAACATGTCCAGCTCAGGCGAGGGGCGGCGCAGGCGATCCGCGAGTTCGCACCGGGCGCCAAGTTCTACGCCCGTGGCTCCGAGATCGCCATCGACGCGCTCGACCTCGGCATGGACGGAGAGTCGATACGGCCGTGGGTGTTCTGCCCGGCGTGTGGGTACGGCGTTGACGTCGAAGCCGGGGGAGCCGCGAAGTCGGTGTCGTCATGCCCACGGTGTGGGTCGAGCGACATCGCGGACGTCGGGCAGCTGTTCGAGGTGGTCGAGCTGCGGCACGTGAGCGCGGAGGTGATCCGCGACGAAGCGATGATCACCGACCGCAGCGACGAGCGGGACAGGGCGCAGTTCCAGCTCTTCGCCACCGCGGACGTCGACCCTGCCCAGATCACTCGCCGGTGGTTCGTCGAGAAGATCGGGCTGGGCTGCACCTACGTGCGACAGCTCGACGTGCGCTGGCTGAACACCGGGCTTCCCGGGCACGGTGTGGACCGGACGATCGGCGGGGTGACCAAGCAGGCCGCGTTGTTCCGGGTATGCGCGGGCTGCGGGAAGCTCGACTCGGAGTCCGGGCGCAACCGTAGGCACGAGCACCGGCCCTGGTGCCAGTACCGCGACGCGCTTGAGGAGAACACGCGCACCGTCGCGCTGAGCCGCACATTGCGGACGCAGGGGATGCTGCTGCGCTTGCCGCACTCGGTGACCACCGGCGACATGTTCGCGATCCCGAGCCTTTCGGCGGCCTTGCTGCTGGGGCTGCGTGAGCAGATCGGTGGGCATCCAGATCACCTGCAGATCGCTCAGGTGGTCGACCCGACGCTCACGGACGGTTCCGACAACCACGAGGCGCTGCTGCTGCACGACATCGTCCCCGGCGGCACCGGATACATCTCCGAGCTGGCAGAACCCGAACGTCTCCGCGACCTGCTGGTGCGCGCATGGGACCGAGTGCGCACGTGCGAGTGCCGCGGCGAGGAGCGCCTCGCGTGCCACCGGTGCCTGCTGCCGTTCGCGCCGCCCTCCGCGGTTCAGCTCGTCTCACGTGCCGCCGCCGAGCGACACCTGGGCGCATTGCTCGGCCTTCCGCAGGATGCGGAATCTGCCGACGGTGTCGACTGGGTGGTGACGAACGAACCGGTCGCAGATCCCTTCGAGTCCCATCTCGAGCTCAAGTTTCGTGAGGTCATGATCGATCGGCTGACGAAGGCCAGCGCCGCGATCCAGCAGGTTCCCGGTCCATGGGGAAACTCCATCCGGTTCACCTTCCCCGGCAACCCCCGCCAGTGGCTCTTGCGGCCGCAGCCGAGCGTCGAGAACTCGAAGCCCGACTTCGCACTCGAGTCCAACGACCCGAACGTTCCGACGGTCTACGTGTTCGTCGACGGCCACACGTTCCACGCCACCGTCGGACACAACCGGATGGCCGACGACGCGTTCAAGCGCGAAGTGTTGCGCGGCGTTGGACACGTGGTGCTGGGCGTGAGCGGGCGAGATCTCGGCCCTTCCGGCGATCTCCCGGCCTGGTAYTCGGACGTGTTCCTCGGCAAGGTCATGACGAATCCGGCAACGACCGCGTCGCCTGCCGACTACGAGCGCCTTCGCCGCGGCCCGGTCGACTGGCTCATGGCGTGGACCGACAAGCCGTTCGCCGCCGCTGCGTCGCACGTTGCACGGGGCGTCCCGCTCCTGATGGGTCCGGTGTCGACCAAGGCCACCGTGCCCGCTGACCTCTCCCTCGACGGCGTCGCCGACCGGATCTTGCGTGGTCTGCCGTTTGACGAGCCCGGATCGACGCGCGACGTCATGGTGTGGCGGCTCGGCGCGCTCGTCGTCACGTTCGAGGTGGTCGCCGGCAATGTCGTGCCCGTCGCTGTCGTGCTCGACGACCGCGAAGGCTCCATAGACGTCCTGCATGCCGATGCCTGGCGTGCGTGGCTGTCGTTGTCGAACGCGCTGGCGCTCCGGGACTGGCCGACTGTGATCACGACCGTCAGCAGGCTCAACCAGGACAAGGGGGTCGCCGCTCTCGGACCCGTTGCCGTGGATGTCGAAGCAATTGGTCTCGAAGGAGCCTGGCTCGATGTGTTCGAGCACGCGGTCGGCGACGACGAGCGGCGCATCATCGTGGACCTCGGTGCGCGAGGGCTCCCGGTTCCGGTCCTCGGGTTCGAGACCGCTGATGGAATCCCTCTAGATCTGTCATGGCCGGACAGGAAGGTCGCAGTCGAGGTCGTCGCGAAGTCTGTCGAGGACCGAAGAGACCTCGAGGCTGCTGGTTGGACCCTCTTGTCGGCGGACGCCGATAGCGTCGCGGCCGTGCTCGGAGCGGACGGCGCGCACCACAACCCGGAGGTGGACGGCTGATGCCGACGATCGTGATGACCAAGCTGGCGAGCAAGCTCGACGGCTCGGTCAAGGCCAAGGCGATGACCTTCCTCGAGAAGCTGGGCGAGGACGACACGAACGCCAGCCTGCACATCGAGCCGATCACCCACTCCGTGGACCCCCGGGTGCGCACCGGGCGCGTCGACCAGTACTGGCGTGCCGTGATGTTCCGCCTCGACCATGCGGGGGAGCCGCACTACGTTATCCACGGCGTCTGGCCGCACGATGACGCCATAGCGCTGGCAAAGAAGCTGCGTCTGCGGATGAACCCGGTCAACGGGATCCCGCAGTTCGACGAGGTGGACGTCGCGCCCCCCGCATACGTGCCGCCGCTCGTCGTCGCGGCACCGACGGTGGAGAAGCCGTCGGCCCTCCCGCTCCTCGCGTCGTTCGGTCGGACACGGGCAGAGCTCGTTGACGACGTGGGCCTCGCGCCCGACGTGGCCGACCGCGCACTCGCTGCCGTCGACGTTGACGGCATCCTCGAGATCGCTCAGGCCCACGAGGGCTGGGTCGGGCTCGTGCTTGTCGACCTCGCGACGGGAGAGTCCGTCGCGGATGTGCTCGAGCGAAACGGCCTGCGCAAGCCCATCACCATCGGTGACGACGACGCCGACCTGATCAACGCGATGCGCCACGAGGGCGCCCAGGCTGAGTTCGCTTTCATCGAGGACCAGGAGGAGTTGCGCCGAGTCATCGAGGCCGGCGACTTCGGCGCATGGCGGGTCTTCCTCCACCCGGAGCAGCGCCGCGATGTAGACAAGCGATGGACAGGGTCCGCACGACTTTCCGGCGGGGCCGGAACGGGCAAGACCGTCGTCCTGCTGCACCGAACCCGCGACCTCGCACGGGAGTCGCCTTCGTCGCGCATCGTCCTCACGACGTTCACCAAGAACTTGGCAGAGATGCTCCACGAGAGCCTCGTCCAGCTTGACCCCGCAGTCCCACTCGCCGGAACGGCGGGGCTGCCTGGTGTGCACGTCACGGGCGTGGACTCGCTCGCCGCGCGCATCGTCAGCACGGCCGGCGCGAGCATCGCCGCAGCGGTTGAAGCTGTCCTTGGCGAGTCCCGATCCGAAGTAGTCAAGCGCGCCCCAAGCCAGCGGTGGACCAGTGTGATCGATTCTGCTGGAGCGGGCCTGCCGCCAGAGATCGCGAACGACACCTTCTTTGCGGCCGAGTACGGGCTCGTCGTCCTGCCCGCCCGGATCCGGACGCTCGACGATTACCTGCAGGTGCGCCGCCCCGGGCGAGGCGTGGCGCTCGACCGTACGAAGCGGACCGCGGTGTGGAGCGTGATCGAGAACTACCGGTCGCAGAACCGCATCAACGGCGAGGTCGACTACGCGGAGGCCGCCGCCATTGCGGCGGAGTACTTGACGCAGCACGGGCCTCGGGTCGACCACGTGCTGGTCGACGAAGGGCAGGATCTGACCCCGTCGCACTGGCAGCTCCTGCGGGCGCTCGTCGCACCGGGGCCGGACGACATCTTCATCGCGGAGGACTCCCACCAGCGCATCTACGGCCCGAAGCTCGTGCTCAGTCGGTACGGCATCAAGATCGTTGGGCGGTCGCGACGCCTCACGCTCAACTACCGCACCACCGCCCAGAACCTTGCATACGCAATGAGCGTCCTCGCGGGTGGCGGCTACGTCGACATCGAGGGTGAGCCGGAGGCCACCGGTTACCGCTCCGCTCGTTCGGGCCCGAAGCCAGAGTTGCGTGAGGTCCACGGCCTGTCCGCGGAGCTCGCTGCCGTCTCGACGATCGTGAGCGAGTGGCTCGCCCACGACACCGTGCCCGAGACGATTGCCGTACTCGTGGCAGACCGGTACCAGCGCGACCGTGTCGTGAAGAGCATGGGGGAGCGGGGCGTGGCAGCTCGGGCGGTCGACAGCGAGCGCCCGCCCGGGGGTCGGCCGCTCGTCATGACGATGCACCGCGCCAAGGGGATGGAGTTCTCGAAGGTCGTGCTCGCGGGAGTGGGAGCCGAGTCCGCAGCCGAGAAGGCGCGGCTTGCGCAGATGGACGAGAGCGAACGCGCAGACGCGCTCCTGCGTCAGCGGTCACTTGTGTATGTCGCGGCCACCCGGGCGCGCGACGAGCTTGTCGTTCTGACCCGAGCGTGAGCAGTTCGTCCATGCTCTACACGAGCCTGGGTGATCGACGCGCCGGCCGTGCCCGACACCCGATGGATTGAGATAGCAGCTCGCTCGAGGGAGATGTCGACGGATGAACGTGCGGGAATGGGCTGATCGGCGCAACGAAGAATGGGCTCGGCAGCTCCGGCAGGCGTCGCTCGTCGCCGAGGTCGACGCTGACGACGACGACGTCGACAAAGCGCTGAAGCTCCTCGGTGCACAGCTGCGCCTCAACCAGCTTGACGGACTCGTGAAGCACCATCCCGCACTGCTCCTCGTCGCACTCACGCACGCAGGCATGCGTGGTTGGGAGGAAGGCACCTTCTACGACAAGGTGGCCGGACTTCTCGCCGTTCACAAAGCCGGTGTCGAGGACGCCGTCAAGGGCTACCACCGTGCGTTGTCGAAGATGCGGCTGCCCCTCTTCGATGATGCGAAGGGGATGCGGTGGGTGACGCCGGTTCTGCTCCACGGAGCGATACCGCTCGACCACCTTGACGAGCTGCTGGACCTCCTCGCGACCCGGCGCCGGCGAGATCCGTCGGTCACCGGAGAGAGTTTCGTCGAGTGGGCCAGACACTCTCCCCGCGAGCTCGAGAATCAACCGCGCGCCCTGACCCGTTTCATCGAATTCGGCGGAGACTTCGCCCCCGACTACGTCGGCAGGGTGATCGACCTGATCGACGGCAACGATGTGGTTCTGCCTCGCCGATCAGTCGAGCGACTTCGCGAGCTTCTGGCCAGCGGACGTGGGCGAAGCGGTGGGACACGTGAAGCTCGCCCTGTCATCGCGGTGAGCCGCGACGGTGGTCTCAGCGTTCGTCTGCCAGCAGTTCGGCCGACGACGGGACGCGAAGTCACCTGGCGAGTTCAGCTCGGCGACCTGGTCGTAGAACGTGACAGCGAGATCCCGTGGGACGAGCGCGCATCCAAGACCCGACCGGAGATCGTTCAGATCGGCGCCCCCGTTCGGGACGTCGTGGTTGAGCGCGACGGAGCGATGACCGTGCTCCCGTTCGTGCGAAAGGAGGATCCGCTCCTGGTCTTCGACGATGACGGGGACCTCGTCCCTGCCACGAGGCCGGTACCGGCTGGCAGGGTCCGGCTCATGTGGCCAGGGGGTGATGACCGACGCCCGAGGACATCGTCAGGAACCACCGTGGCCGGCCGTGACATGGACGTGCCGTACGGCTGGGAGGGTTGGTCACTCCTCGAGGCCGACCTCGACGTCGGCACGTCGGTGCGACTCGGCGACGGTGCGTGGCATCGGGTCGCGGGCGCTGACCGCGCCAGGATCGTCACGGGGCCGATCATCGAAGGTGTTCACACGAGTGACGGGTACGAAGTCGCCGGCGCGCGGCCGGTCGTCGAACTCCCTGCCGGGGCAGTGCCGAGCGACTGGGCAGTGACCGTCGCTGACACCGACGGAATTCTGAGGGCTAGCCATCGATGCGCGAGCCACTCTGTGCCTGTCCCAGGTTTGGGTGATCAACCCTTCGTTGGTGACCTCACGATCACCGTCCGCGGACCACTCGGCCGAGGCATCGTGCGGCGCGTCGTCGTCGCTGAAGAACTCGTAGCGATCGCACATCCGGACTATCGCGGACTAGCCCCAGCCGGTGGCCTTGTCGATGCGCGGGTGATCGTTCGCCAAGGCGGTCGAACCATCGTGGACGCCGCTCTCGGGCAGCGGAAGACGAGCGCCCCGTTCGAGCTGAGCGGACGGCACTTCATCGTCGACGTTCCGCATCCGATGCTCTCGCTCGTGCGCCTCGGCGTGCCAGGGGAGTGGACGACCGAACCTCAGTCGATCGAGACATCACAGGTCGCCCAGCACGTGCTGAGTGCTCGAGGGTTGCAACCTCGAACCGACGTTCGCTTGGCCCTCTCGACTCGCGATAGCCATCAAGAGCTCACGAAGACCACCGATCGTCGCGGTGCAGTCAGTTTCCCGCTCGCGACTTTCGACGAGCTGGCGAAGCGGCTTGGATCCGCTGTGTTCGTCCTTGACGAGGGGTCTGGGGCGGCGCCCGTCGTACGACTGCGGCCGGGTCGCCTCGTGAGCTCGGCGGCGATCGATGCAGGCATTCTGCGTTCGCAAGTCGAGGTCGCCGCCCCCGTCGAGGCGGTCTTGTTTCGTGCCGTCGCACCATGGGAGCCAGGCTCCGTTGTCGCTCTCGAGGGCGGTCTGGCCGACCTTCCAGCTGAACTCGTCGAGCGCGGGACGCTCCGAGCCTGGTTTCGGGTCGAGGACGAGTGGGGCGGCGCTGCGCCGACCGGGAACTATCCGCCGGCGGGTGCTGACGTCGTAGACCTGCTGCAGGGGTGGGACTTGGGGCTCGAGCCGCCGGAGACCCGTGCGGTGTCACTCATCCTCGGTGGTCGAGTGGGCCGAGGTAGCGATGTGCTTGATGAGCATGGTGCCGCGCGAGCAGTAGAGACACTCGCTGCCCCGGGCGTCGTCCGCAGTCCAGAGACCCGCGCACGCCTCTCGGCGTTGCTGATTGCAGACCCTCAGCGAGCACTTAGCGGATTCGTGAGCTCGACTTCAACCACACCCGAGATCACGGGCGTCCTCGTCGAGTCGGGACTCGTTGATGCGCCCATCGAGAACGTTGCCGGCGCAGTCGACGTCGAAGTCGCGCTCGCTCGTTCACCTCTGCTCGCCTTGTTGACGTCTGCTTCTGCCTTGTCGACGTCATCGGGGCGCGGCGAGTCGCCGGGAACGCTACTCGTCACCGAACTCGGTGATGATCTGGAGAAGTTGTGGCGGGGCGAGGGTGACGACTCGAGACTTGGTTCGTTCGAGCCCTCCTTCGAACAGAGACCGGAACAGGTTGCCTATTGGTACGAGTACCTGGATCCGGTCCCCGGACTCATGCTCGACGGCGACACTCGCGTCGCGTGTGTTTACGAGCTCTGGCAGGCGCGAGGACGCCTCCGAGACGTCATCAAGCAATGTGCGCCAACCATCGGGGCGGCGCGACGAGTCATCGAACCCGTCTCTACGCATCTGTGGGACATGGTGAAAGCGCGAGACAGCGGAGATGGTGCACTCGCGCTGCCCGCGCTCTCTGTCGCGCTCGCGTTGGTCTCGCGCCTCGCTGCGCGACGCGGCGGCGACGTCTCCCTCGTCGCTGCTGACAGGCGGCCGCTCTACGCCCAGCTCGCGAGGCACGCACCCGGTCTTGTCGCTGTTGACCTTGTTCGCGCCGACGCAGCAGTGATCGGAGCCGTGCTGTGACCGCTACGAACCTCGACCCGATCGCGACGAGCGACTCGATTGAGCAGACCTACCACCGCTACCTGCTGTCGCTGATGCCGTTGCGAGACGACGATATCGCCCAGGCACTTGCCGAGGAACTCGACCGATCGGGGGCGATCGTGCGGGGCCCACTCCTGGAGATGACGCCAGCGTTCCGAAGCGGCGTATCCCTTGAGTCGCTCGTCGCCGAGGGCGTGCTTCACGAGGGCACGCGGTCGGTGTTCTCGGCGGCTCTGCCCGGCGACCGGCCGCTCTACCTGCACCAGGAGCACGCGATTCGAAAGGCCGTCGCCGGCCGGAATCTCATCGTGGCGACAGGCACCGGCTCAGGCAAGACCGAGAGCTTCCTCGTTCCAATTCTCGATCATCTCGCTCGGGAGAGGGCGAATGGGACGCTGGCTCYGGGTGTCCGCGCACTTCTTCTGTACCCCATGAATGCGCTCGCGAACGACCAGCTCAAGCGACTCCGCGAGTTGCTCGCCAACTGCCCGGAGATCACATTCGGCCGCTACACGGGTGAGACGATTCAAGATCCTGCGAAGGCCCGAGACCAGTTCCGGCGGCAACACGGTGTCGACCCGCTACCGAACGAGCTCATCTCGCGTGCGGAGATGCAGCGCACACCTCCGCACATCCTCCTGACGAACTACGCCATGCTCGAGTACCTCCTCCTTCGTCCGCGTGACCTCGCGCTGTTCGAGGGTGAGCACGGCGGGAATTGGAAGTATGTCGTCGTCGATGAGGCGCACGTGTATGACGGCATCAAAGGCGCTGAGATCGCGATGCTTCTTCGGCGCCTCCGCCAACGGGTCGGCGCAACGCGCGACGTGCAATGCCTCGCTTCGTCGGCCACTGTCGGAGACGACTTCGCGCGGGTCGCTGCATTTGGGAGAGGACTTTTTGGCGTCCCGTTCGAGTGGTCGGAGAGTGACGATCATCGCGATGTCGTTGGAGCCACACGGCACACCGTGTCGTCCGCCGGCCAGACCTGGGGCCCTCTGAGCCCCGAGGAGCTGGCAGAGCTTGCGGGGGTACCGGACCCGAACGGATGGCTCGCGGCCAGAGGCACCCCCTGGCTCGAGGACGAAGTGTCGATGCGGTTGCTGCAGGCCCGCCTCTCTGCTGGCCCGCAGGCGGTACGTGGCCTGGCAGCGGCTGTCTTTCCCGACTTCACGTCGAGTCAGGCAGCGGGCTCGATCGTCCAGCTTGTCGCGGCCGGCCATCGGGTCCACGGGCGCCACGGATCCGCAGTCCTGTCGGCGCGCTACCACCTCTTCGCGAGTGCAATCGAGGGCGCATTTACGTGCCTGAGTGCCGCAGGACCGCACATCCAGCTAGCGCGGCACGACGAGTGCCCGGAGTGCTCCGCTGCTGCATTCGAGGTAGCGGGGTGCAAGCGTTGTGGTCAGCTCCACCTGCATGGGTCGCTTGAGCGCGTTGGCAAGAGGACTCGGTTCGGGCCGCCGTCGATCAAGCGACCGTCGCACTGGTTGCTTGTCGGAGACCGTGTGGTCGGCAGCGACGACGACGACGACGCGCATGAAGGAACGGAAGGGCAGTCGGAGCCTCCGATGGAGGCAACACTTTGCGTAGCCTGCGGGACTCTTGACGGCCCTACGGCAACACGATGCGCGAACTGCGAGCAAGTGAACTTGCGCCACGTCATCCGCATCGACGGCGGACGAGACCTCAACCGGTGCCGGGCCTGCGGAGGGCGAAGCCCTCGCCAGGTGCGCAGATTCTCGAGTGGGACGGACGCCTCGGTGGCCGTCTTGGCAACGGCCCTGTACGGCCACATTCCGTCCGACGACTCCGTCAGAGAGCCAGGGGACGGCCGTCGCCTTCTGATGTTCTCGGACTCGCGTCAGCAAGCCGCATTTGCTGCGCCGTACCTGGAGCAGTCCTATCGAGCCTTGCTTGCCCGCACCCTCATTACTCGTGGGCTGCGCAGCGAGGCTCAACAAGAACTCGCGACGAGCGATGTGGCGAAGCTCGCGAGGCAGCAGGCCCTGCGCCATTCTGCGTACGAGAAGTCGCTGACTGACTTCGCGCAGCGGCTGGAAGTCGCCGAGTGGATGCAGAAGGAGATGCTCGAGGGCGACGAACGGACGAGCATCGAGGGCACGACTCTTGCGGCGGTTCGATTGGCGCGGCCTTCAGCGGCACCACCGCCGCCGCTGACGAAACTCGGACTCTCCGAGTCCGAGGCGTGGGACCTCCTCGACCAGCTCGTGCAGACACTCCGCCTGCAAGGGGCCGTGGAACCAGTCGAAGCGAACGTCGACCTCACGTCGGAGTTCCTGGCGCCACGCAACCGCGCGGTGTACGTGCGCGGGCTCCAGTCAAGTCCGAAGGAGGCAGTGCTCTCGTGGGCGCCGACCATCCGCGGTCGGGCCAACCGCCGGCTTGACTTCATGCAGCGCGTCCTAGCCGCTATGGGAAGCACCGTCGACGCTCACGACTTCCTTGTGCAGATCTGGAACTGGCTCGTGTCGCCCGCTGGACCAGGGTGGCTCGTCGAGACGACCGACAAACGGCGCGGGCTCGTATACCGCGTAGCGTCCACCGCGCTGCGGTGGCGAAGGCTCGATGTCGGCGACCCGATCTGGCGCTGTGACGTTTGCCGCCGGCCGACGCCTCGCTCGGTGCGATCTGTCTGCCCGACCAATGGCTGCCGAGGAACGTTGCTGCGATCGACAGTCGAGACGTCAGCAACCGATCACTACGGCAGCTTGTACCGGACCATGGAGCCGATTCCCCTCAGCGCCTCTGAGCACACCGCACAACTCAGCGCCGAAGACGCAGCTCAGCTTCAGGAGCAATTCCTGCAGGGAAAGGTAAACGTCCTGTCGTGCTCGACGACCTTCGAGCTAGGCGTCGACGTTGGTGAATTGCAGTCGGTGCTGCTACGCAACGTGCCGCCGAGCACCGCCAACTACGTGCAGCGCGCTGGACGAGCAGGCCGACGCGCAGAGAGCGCAGCCCTCGTCTTGACCTTCGCTCAGATGCGCAGCCACGACCAGTCGATGTTCCAGCGCCCGGAGGCCATGATCCAAGGGACCGTCCGGGCCCCTGTCGTCGTCGACGACAACGTGCGCGTAGACCGTCGTCACGCGCACTCAACAGCGATCGGAGCTTTTTTCCGGCACGCCTTCGAGTCCTCCGGGCGCGAGTTTCGCTCCGTTGCCGACTTTTACGGTCCAAATGATGGGCTCACGGGCGACGAGATGTTGAAGGGCTTCCTTTCGCCGCCGCCACCCTCGCTCATTGATGCGTTGCGGAACATTCTGCCGGCCACCGTGCAAGATGAAATCGGGATCGAAGGAGGTGATTGGGTCGACGAGTTGACGAACCTGATCGCGATCGGCGGTGACGACTATCGTGCCGACCTTGAGTACTTCGACGGGGAGATCGCCGCTCAAGTTAAGGAGAAGCGCTGGCGCCTCGTGGAGACGTTGCAGCGCGTTGTCAACACGCTCGATGGTCAGCAGCTGATCGCTTATTTCGCGCGTCGGAACGTTCTCCCCAAGTACGGTTTCCCCGTTGATACAGTCGAGTTGCGAATTCCGCGCGACGTCGACGCGGAGGCAGCAAAACTCGACCTGTCACGGGACCTTACCGTCGCCATCAATGAGTACGCGCCCGGCGCAGCGATCGTCGCCCGCAAGCGGATCATCGAGTCAGCGGGACTTCATCGGGTGCCGAAGCGGGAGCTCGTGCAGCGGGACTACGCAATTTGCCCGGCCTGTGAGCACCTCGAGGTCGGCAACGGACCGTTGGGTCCCACATGCGTGTGCGGGACTCAACGCAGCGAGGGCCGCCGCAAATACGTGACGCCTTCGTTCGGGTTCGTCGCGTCGCGCACGTTGAAGCCGGTCGGTATGGCCAGGCCGGCGTCTGCATGGCATAGCCGCCAGTTCGTGCTCGACCTCGGTGAAGAGACTGACAAGGGAATCGTCGGAACGGGTATCGGACAGGTGTCCTGGCAGCTTGCGGTTCGTGGCCGACTCTGCGTGGTCAATGAGGGCCCACACCGCTCACGATTCCTCATCTGTGACTGGTGCGGATTCGGAATGTCTGGTGCCAGATCCGAGCGAGGTTCGAAGAACATTCATGTCTCGCCCTCGACCGGGCGAGACTGCTCGGGGCATCTGACGTCGCTCGCTCTCGCGCATGACTACGAAACTGACCTTCTCGCGCTGACGATTCCTCGTTTGCAGTCCGCGGCGCAGGCGCGATCGGTGGCTTATGGGCTGCTGGCAGGTGCCGCAGATGCTCTTGAGATCTCACGCGACGACATCGACGCCTCGGTGATGGCGGGGCAAGGTAATGCCGTCGTTCTGTTCGACACCGTACCGGCGGGCGCCGGACTAGTTCGTCGAATCGCGGCTGACCTACCTCTCGTGGTCGACTCCATGCGCCGTCGGGTGGGTACGTGCGAGTGCGGCGCGGAGACGAGCTGCTACAGGTGCCTTCGTGTGTACCGAAACCAGTTGTTCCACGATGAACTTCGACGTGATTTCGTTCTCAGTTGTTTCGATTGATCGTCGTTCGACTGCACCTCCTGGAGGACGAGGCCCGCCGGGACGTCGCCGAGATCCTGCGCCGACGCCCGCTCGCCGAGCGCTACGCCGCCCGGCAAGCCACCCAGCGAGCCGGCCTCCTCCGAGCCAGCAGCAATCCGCGGAGGACGCGGTCGTCATGCCTACGACCAGGACGATCGCCGCAGATACCCCACGGGATTCTTCTCAGCGAAGCCAGATCACCCCGCCCCGCTCTTCTCGCACACTTCCAGCGGCGAGGTAGCGGGCCCGGATTTCGGCAGGTCTGGCGCAGAGCTCGGCCGCCCCCCGCTACAGAGCCGCGGTCCTGTCAAACGTGGAACCGTTCTCCCAGATCACGGAGACGTCGTAGAACTGGAGCAGCTCGATGAGGTCGTCGCTCGGACGGACGGGGRCTAGGAGCGCTCGCGCCTTGTGGTCGAGGAATCTGCTGTAGTCCAGGATCTGGCCGAGGCCCGCCCGGATGTAGATCCGTCCGGATGAGGCCTTCGCCTCGACCAGTTCGTAGGTCGCCTTGTTGAAAACGTCCGTAAAGAGGTACCCGCCGCCGGGGATCGGGATCCTGTGGCGCACGCTCTCCTCGCCGCGCGCGGAGAGCCAGGCGGCGTAGCGCTGGACAAGGAGAGCCTCACGCCGTACGGCGACGGGAGGCTCGTCGGGGCGCTCCTTGGCGTACTGCTCCACGTCGAGCGCCTCTAGCGGCAGTTCCTCGGCGACGGGGAGGTCGTCCTTCGCGATGTCGACCGCCACGTGGACAGTCGATCCGAGCGGCCGCAGGCGGTAAACCAGTACCGACCGCATCTCGCCCTCGCGGTCAGGAGCATCGGCCCGGTAGAAGGGCGGATCGGCCAACTCGAACTCGCCGATGTAGGTCGTGGACGTGCCCTCGCTCCTGAACAACCTGATCGACCTGCCGAGCGCCGGCGCGTCCAAGACTGCCTTGTTGCCTCCAGAGCGGACCGTTTGATCGCCGACCTGCCCGTCACCCGTGTAGTGGAAGGTGCCGTCGGCGTGCCAGCCGTCGTACTTGTACCCGAAGGCTTCGCCGGCTCGCGGTTGGCTGAATAGGAAGACACTGTGCGCTTTCACCGATGGCTCCATCCCGCCGTACCGTCCGCCGCCCCACCGGTCGTGCAGTTCGCGTCGGAGCAATGTCTCGCCGGTCTCGATATCCCATGTCGCCATGAGGAGGACCTTGTCAGAAGGCGCCGACAATCGGCTTCAGCGCCGGAGAACTCGCTACGAAAGGTTAGAGGCGAGGGCCAGGATCTGGGCCGGCCGGATCTACGGGGACGGCGCTCGGCGGTCAAGCGGGCCGGTGAGCGACCGGTCCTGCCGCTGAGGCTTATGCCAGGCAGGGGAAGTGCCGAGAAGCACTGAGTCAGCGTTCCGCCAGCCACGAAGGGCTCCACCTTGTCTACCAAGCGCTACGGCTTCGGCAGCTTCCTGTTCGACGCCATCCTGACCATCGTCACCGGAGGACTTTGGCTGATCTGGATCTTCGTCCGGGAGATGCGCAAGCGCTGAGGACGGCCGGGCTGCCGCCTGAGGCACCTACAAGGGCCGCAGGCCCGCCGAGAAAGGTTGGCAGTGCTTAGGCCGGCCGGCTAGACCGCTCGCCGGCCGCACCCGTGGACATGTGTCGGCCGCAACCTCTCTGGGTGGGTCTGTGGTGGGGCGATCTCGTAGAGGGGCGCACGCCCCGCAACGAGGAGGTCAGGCGTCTGCCGGCAGGCGCATGCGGCCCTTCGTCGTGTCGCCTCGGACAACCCACCGACCTCGAAGGCGACGGCCCGGCAATCAAGACCAACACCAGTCCTCCCACGCCTGGTCGCCGGTCAACTGCACCCGGCTGGCCATCATCACGGGTCTCCGTCGGGTCGCCGAGATCCTCAGGTCGTTCAAAAAACCACTTAGGGCTGGCGTCGATGGGCCAGGTCATCTCGATCGTCAGCGGCTCCGACCTCGAATCCTTCACCGGCTGCAGAGGGGGACCTAAAGAACAACCCCGCCGTTCTGGGCAGAGCTCAACCTCGTACGCCTTGAACCCACCGAGCGATGGAACTGAGCAACCGCGAGCCGCATTCCGTTGTCAATGACCCCATCGACAGAAAGAAAAGCACCCAGCCCCACGGCGGCACCAAAGGTCTCCACCCGGAGGATCTGGCATAGCACGGCGAGGAGGTCGAAGAGGGCGATCACGGCGGCGGCGATGCTCACGTCCACCGCCCGAACGTAGTGGGCTACCATGCCGATCTGTGGCCGGCCGAGCTCGGCGAGTCGCCGTCCGTCCTCGCCGGGCCCTGGTACGCAAGCCCTATGGAGCCTCCCGCCCGCCCTCGCACCGACGTGGCCTTCGCGCTGGCCGGCGCACGGGCAGCGATCGACCGCGTGGACCGACTCGTCGAGCCGGAACACGCCGCGACAGAGGGGGCGTTCTGGATCGCCTCGATCGACGAACAGTTCGGCGGCACGACCCGATCCGGGGAGTACGTCGGGGCCTGCGAAGCGGCTGGAGTGAGGGCTCTGCTCCTGGGCCTTCGGTACGTCCGGAACCAGACCTCGCACGCGCTCGTCGCGATCACGACGAAGTCGCACGGGCATCGGATGTTCCGATCGCTCCTGGTCGGCAAGATTCGCCCGACGATCCTCTGGAGCGAGGACGAGGGTCTCCCCGTCGGCCACCACCGCGGTCTCTTCGACGCCTACCACGCGGTCGTCGCCGGCCAGGAGGTCGCTCGGACGCTCTGGGCCGCGACGGACTGGCTCACCTCCCAGCATGCGTCGACTTGGTGGGCACTCGGGACGGCGTTCGACCGTGCGCAGGCGAAGCCCACGCCGGCTACCGCCGCTCCGCTCATGCCGCAGGCCTACCGCCCACCCACCGCGCAGGACGGGCCGGCACCAGAGCCCCGGGCACGGTGACGACAGCCCCGCCGTAGGTCTGCGAGGTCACCACGGCGAACCGCATCGGCTCAATAGCCGTCATCCGGGCAGACTCGGCGGAGGCCCGGAGGCCCGGAGGCGACGATAGAAGTCCATGCCGGCGGTGGCTYCGGGCGAGCGGGGAGGACAGCGGCGCTCCGAGGCACGGAACAAGAACGCCCGGGGGAGCCTGAGCTGAGCTGAGCT
Organism: Cellulomonas sp. P4_B5_2; assembly: GCF_056402235.1. Classification (NCBI taxonomy): domain Bacteria; kingdom Bacillati; phylum Actinomycetota; class Actinomycetes; order Micrococcales; family Cellulomonadaceae; genus Cellulomonas; species Cellulomonas sp. P4_B5_2. Next base: position 15,541 of record NZ_JBFUHU010000001.1, on the reverse strand, counting down.
CGGGAAGGTCGAAAGACGTAGGCCGTCTCGGGCCCAGCCGCGCGGTCGGCACCGGCGCCTGGCTCACCGCTGCTGCCCTCCTACCGAGCATCGTTTGGTATGGCGCCGAGGACTCTGTCTTCCGATCGGGACTCGGACTTCCTCGGCAGATCGGCCGACGCGAACCGCGATGAACTTGCAAGTCGCGTCGGGACCATCGGCGTTGGCTGGCAGGAACCCTGATGCGAAGGCTTGCGAAATCCGTGGGCAGTCGGACTCGTTTGCGAGCTGAGGGGTGTTGCTGCTCTCGAATCTGATGGGGAGCTACGCGACCGGGACTGGCTTGGCGTCGGCGATGGTTTGTGTGCGGTAATGGCCGACAGTCACAGCCAGTTCGCAGGGTCGTAGCGGACGCACGTGCCCGGCTTCAGAAGTCCCAGCCTGCTTCGTTCCTCGACGTCGTGGTAGCGCCAGACGTGGTTGGCGGCGTCGTACAGGTAGAAGGCGACGAACCAGGTAACGGGGATGACGGGTAGGAGGACGGCGAGGCCGACAGCCGACTGGAAGAACTCGGCGCCATCAAACGGCGAGCCCCAGCCCCAGCCCCACGCCCACGGCAGAGCGAGGCCACCGGGCATGGAAAGCCCCATCACGATCCAGAAGACGGCCGGTGCTTCGCCGGCCTCTCGTGGAGTGCACGTCGCACGAACTCTGGCTTCCAAGCCCAGAAGCCGACCACCCCGAAGACCACACCGGCACCGATTGCCCATGCGAAGAACGACGATCCGCCCAGCACCTCCCAGACGGACCGGCCGACCGGGCCGTTCTCGGTGAGTGTTACATCGTGGGAGGGCGACCCGACGAGGAGCCCGACGACGACGCCGGTCCACACCCCGGTCCAGATGGCCGGCTCGCGGCGCGGCGCTCAGCATCCGCGAAGATGCGATAGTCGTCAGCGCGAGGCGTTTTATGCGTTTTGCGGCCATGTCGCCATAGAGACGGCCACGTGCCGCTCAGCACAGCCCGCACGCGAGTGAATCAGTGGCCTAGGGGCGCAAAGGCGAGGGTCGGTGTACATGGCGTGGGTGGACTCGCCGGGCTCGAAGTCGTGCGCGGCGGGCAGGTGTCCCCTCGGTGTGATGTCGTGCTTGGGGCAGGGTGCCTACCGGGTCCGTCGCGGCATGGCGGCGTGGGTGACGTCGGGGTTCCTTGGGAGGGGTGCCAAGCGTTGCGCAGGGACCGCGGAGTCCAGTGCAGCGTGCCGCCGTGGCGCATCCATCAGATCCGGAGAGGTGTGGCGCTACGCTCGGCCCGTGCCGCGGCCACCACGCAGGAGCCCACATGGTGGGTCGCGTCCGCGGGGCCGGTTGCGGCAGGTGAGTTCTCGTGGGTCATCCCGAGGCCAGATTGGGACGTCCTCGCCGCCTGCGGCGAAGCCGCCCGTCGAGCCACAAGATGGCGCGGCACCGGGGCCGGCCATCGAGCCGGTTGTGGAGCCGCCCCAGGTGGTGTCGCAGGTGGCTCCAACACCTGACCCGCGCCGCCAGGTGGGCGAATGGGTCCGCTTCGGCGGCGAGGTGGTTCTGGCAGTCGGGATAGCGGCGGTCGTCTTCACGCAGACTGCGAGCCTGGAGACCGCTATCAGCAACGAACAACTCCAGGCCCAGGCGGATGCGCAACTGGCAGCGAGACGCGACGCGAACTCGCAACTGGTGCGGGAGGCTGCGATGCGCAGCGGTCCGGATCGGCAGTTGAAGTTCACGGAGCTGGATCTGACGGGTGCGGTCTTGAGCGGGTTGGACCTGAGCGGGGCGGACTTCTCCGGTGCGACGCTCGTCGGTGCAGACCTGCGGTACACGGATCTGAGTCGAACTGACCTCTGGGATACTGACGTGAAGGGCGCGGACCTCGCGGGAGCGAAGCTCGACGGAGTGGACCTCGACGAAGCGCTCCATCTTGCGGACGCGAAGAATCTCGCCGGCGCCAATTTCGGTGGGGTGTACCTGGCCGAGGCCGACTTGACCGATCTCGAGCTGGTAGGTGCTGACCTAAGCGGCGCCGACCTGAGAGCGACTCATCTGCGCGGTGCAGACCTCCGCGGGGTGACGTTCGGCGACGCTGACCTGAGTTTCGCGGATCTGAGCGAGGCCAATCTGGAAGGCGCTGACCTGAGCGAAGCAACGCTGCACCAGACGTGGTTCGCCGAGGCCCGTTTTGAGAAGGCCGAGTTGCGCGGTGCTGACTTCAGCTCGGCCGCGTTCAGCCGAGCGGGAAATGAACGCGTGGGCATCGTGTTCGCAGGCCCGAACGAGTGGGTCGTAGATGTGTCCACAGCATGCTGGAACGATCGGACGCGCTGGCCGGAGGGTTATGCGCCCGGTCGTAGGCCCGACGAGTGCCCGGTGAGAGCCAGAGGGGAATACGTCCCACAGTTTCCCCCCAAACCATCTGCAACGCCGTGAGATCCTGTTGAGACTAGGAAACTCTCTGCCAGCTTGAGCATAGGGCTGGCTGGCAAGGTCTGCGTCGCTTACGAGGGCGGCGGCGCATCGCAGAGGCGGATCCTTCGTCACCGGCGAGTCATACTTTCGATTGCGTCAGGCGTTCGATGTGCGCGACAAGTTCGGCGGCACCGTCGATCTGCACGCCATCGAAATCGCTCACCCATGGGCTGAGCGTCGTCGGGTAAGGCCTCCCCCTCTTCGAGATCAGAGACTTGGCCATGGTGAGCACCACTCCATGGCGAGCCCGCGAGAGCATCACGAGGAGCACCCGGTGCTCTTCGTCACGTTGGGCGACTCCCTTGGCGAAGAAGCTTGGGATATGACCGTCCTCGAATCCGGGGATGAACACCCAGTCGAACTGCTGGCCCTTCCCCTTGTGCGCGTTGAGCAGGTGAACTCCCGGGGCGATTGCTTCCGGCGACTCATGGATCGCTCGCGCTTGCTCCAATGCTGCTGCGAGTCGTATGCCTCTAGACAGTGCGAGCTCGTCGAGTTCARCTACGGCCTCCAAGACGTCCGCGATGGTCTCGGTTTCGGTGATATCGACCGTCGCGAGCAGGTGGGCGCGAAGCCTTCTCGAATCCGCGCCAGGACCGATTACTGAGACGGCAGCACCGATCAGGTCAAGTACCCGTGGGTCGTCGACAGGCTCGTCCCAACGAGTGACCGGTGTTCCGGTGGTGGAGAACAAGTCATCGATCGGCTTGCGGCGCCAGGCGCTTCGAGAGATCACGCCGATGGTGGCCTCGGGCAGCTTGGCGAGGATGGCGACGCACGTGTCGTGGATGAATCGCGCTTCGTCAGTTCCACTGGCGAAAGCCTCTGCGGCCGCGATCCCGCCCTCAAACCATGCCGCGGGTTCGTACGACTTCAGGGGCTGACCGCCGAGCTGCACGGACACGGCACCTAGCGCATCCAACACCCGTGGTGAGGATCGATGCGAGACCCCAAGACCTCGTGGGGGGCCGCTGATGCGACGCAAGATGAGCTCGACCTGGACCGGTCGCGCGCCCGTCCACGAGTAGATCCCTTGCAGCGGGTCTCCAACGAACGTCCGGCTGGAATCGCAAGTGCGAAGCGCGATGTCCAGTTGCTGCGGCGAGAGGTCCTGAAACTCGTCGACGAGCACCGCTCCGTAGTGAGAGCGGTAAAGACGGGCGATCTCGGGGACGCGCAGGAGTCGCTGAGCGTGGCGCAAGAGGTCCTCGAAGAGGAGCTCACCAGAGGTCTGCCGGCCGTGTTCGACCTCCCTGGTGACAGGGTCAGCGTCCTCCAAGGCGTAGAGCACGTCCGCGTCGCTGAGCGGGCGCTGCTTCACGTCGCGCAACTGTTCGGTGACCAACGCCGCGAGCGTGCGGGCCGCGTCCTCGCCAAGCAGCTCCAAGTGCGGGGCCAGGATAGCCGGCAGGCTCTGCTCGGTGGGGATGTCGAAGTCGGTCTCGATTGCCAGCGTGCGCCCGTGAGACCGAATGATCTCCGCCGCATGGCCGTGGAAGTTGCGAACGGTGATGTATCGGCGCTTGCGCTCGGCGCCGARGACTTTGACCAAGCGGCTGCCGAGATTCGCCTTGGCCTTGTTGGAGAAGGTCAGCGCAAGGATCTTCTGGCCCGGTCGGAGCGAAGTGATCAACAGTTCGGCGCGACAGGCGAGCAGCTCAGTCTTCCCGCATCCCGGCGGCKCGACAACCAACAGGTTCCGCGCGCTGTCGGTGGTCGCCGCGTCGAACGGCGAGGGATCGGCGGTCACAGCAGCGCACGCCCCCCCAGCTGGTCGAGGAGTGCGTTGATGCTCGCGATCTGATTCGCCTCGTCGGCCGTCATTCCCTTGGCGACGGCGATCGCGGAGGGGACCTTCCTGCCGTTGCTCCGGCAGAACTTCGCCAGGGCGGCGGGCTCGATCGACTTGAGGTCGGCCGCTGCGCATGAGTCGAGCAGCGCGCGGTCATCTCGCGCTACGCCAGCGGCAACCAGGCGGGCAGCCATCGTGATTGGGCCGAGACCGTGGCAGTATTCGTCTTCGAGGTCGCTGGCAGAGATGAACACGGTACGACCGAAGACATCCCTGGGCTTGCCGCCGACGGCACCGAGCCAGGGCCCTTTCTCGGCATCGTCAACCAGTCCGATGACTTCCACGTCGAAACCCCGGGGTCCGAGGAGTTTGTAGACGGCCGGGAAGTTCTCGGCGCCGTCCAGCTCGAACACGACTGCGCCGATCCGGTCCAGGTGAATACCCCGCGCCTTGGCGGCTGCCTCCACGATCAGCCGGTCTGCGACCCCTTCGACGAGGATGGCGAATCGAGCAGTGAGAGCTTCGAGCATCCGTGGCGACCACCAGTGGGCCTGGTCGCGCTCGGCGATGCTGAAGCGGGTGGTGTCGATCTGGCGGCAGATTCCATCCGCGCGTACGGCGACCACCTGGCTGGGGTCGAAGCGCTGCACGATGTAGGGCGAGTGCGTGACCAGGATCTTCTGGTTGGTCTGCTTGGTCAGCAGCTCTGCGACGGTGCGCTGACTCGCCGGGTGCAGATGGATCTCCGGCTCGTCGATCGCGATCACGTTCGCAGCGCCCTCCGCAAGATCGAACAGCGTCATCGAGATCAACTGACGCAGTCCGTCAGACTGCTCGGACATGGGCACGAACTCCCCGTGACGCGTGAGGAACATGGAGACGTTCTCCAGGACTGATGCGCCCGGGTCAGCGGCGGTGCGGATCGCGAGGTCATCGGCCTCGATGCCGCGAGGCATCGAGCTGGACAGGTGGACAGCCATGTCCTTGCGTAGGTCCTTCAGTGGTTCGCTGGCGTCCAGCTTGGCGTTGAACGAGTCCAAGAGTGACGCCAAGTCGGTCTCAGTGGAGCCGAGCTGAGGCTCGACCGCCCGCAAGAGCGTCTGGATAGCCCCGGTCGCACCGTCGAAGTGCGCTGCGGACATCTGCCGGAGAGCGGGCAGATAGCGCCAGCCGATCGCCGCGATCTGATCTCGTGAGAGGGTCCGGACCTCTCCCCGTCCCGGGCACCACCGAGCGATCGTGACCGACTCGGGATCGTCATAGTCGACGGCTACCTCGAGGCGAACTACCAGTGCTTCGCTGCTGTCAGTCGGGTCGATGTCGATCTCGCGATGAAAGAGTGCACGCTGTTCGTCGTCGAACCCGACGAACGTGACCGCCACCACGAGGGGCACGTCCTTGTCGCGTAAGTCATCGACGCCCAGTTGCTGATAGAGCTGGGCCGTTGGCCCAAGGGTGAGGTTGAGCGCGCGTAGCAGCGATGTCTTGCCGACATCGTTTGCCCCTACGACGACCAGGTGCCCCCGCAGCTCGATGCTCAGATCCGCGAGCCTCGCGTAATTCTCGACTGTGATGCTCGTGATCCGCACCCGACCCGCCCCTCCGAGACCGCGCGACGCGGTCGATCGCTACGTGCATCTCCATGACCCGCCATATGCGCCGACTTGGGGCCATCGAGTCGTCGTTTGCAGGGCACTGAAGAAACCGCGACGGCCGCCGACCAGCGCCCCGAGACTATCCACACATGGGTAGGCGCAGGTCAGCGGCGCCAAACACGCGGTCTTCTGCCCCTGCGCCCGCAGTCTCGAGGTCGTTTGGCTCCTCATAGATAGTGAGCGCGGCTCATCACGATCGTGTCGGGCGCGGGCGCGGGCGCGGGCGCGGGAGCTAGTGCAGATGCGGTAACGGCATCGTCGGATCCATTGCCGATTCGTTCCGCGGCATCGCGGTAGTGGCCAAGTGCACGCTGGTGCAGCGCCGGTGTGACGGCAACGCTCGTCCCTCGCAGCTTTGCGGCGGCGAGCTCGGGAGAGTCGGTAATCTGTTCGCCGGTGAGGTTGGCGGCCCGGATACGGACGTGGCCCGAGCGAGCAAGGCGGTTGTAGATCATCGAGTTCCAGGTGGCGATCTGGGCCATCGTGTCGACAGCCCCGTTGACTACTGCACCCAGAGCGCGTCGATCGAGTTCGTAGTTCGCCGCCCGACCTCCAGAAGCCTCGGTCAGTGGTGCTGTCTGAGCGAGGAGATGGCGCACGGCGATTGCATCGGCGCGAACTGTCGGGTCGCCGGGGCCGGGCGAGATGACATCGTGGAGGTCGCCGAGTACGTGCTGCCATGCTCGAGCGCGGACGACCTGCGGCACCTGAGCGAGCGTGTGGCTGTCGGCTACCTTTCGCAGATCGACGCCGTGGAAGGCGGCACAGTGGGCGTTGACCGCGAGCCCGACGCCGGCGAAGTCGTGCAGTGTCGCGACGGAGAAGTCCGGATGGGAGAGGGCGCCCCAGGCGGATCGACGGAGCCTGCCGATTCGATCCGCGAGTTCGAGGAGCTCGTTGGTCGTGCGGATGGACGGGTTGGCCAGGCCGACTTCGTCGAGGGGGCCGGCCCCGGTCCGATCCTTCGCCTGGTGCACTGCGTCGGCTGCCCATGCGCGGGATTCGTCGAAGGTTGGGATCCAGCGCCGCACGCTTGACCAGTGGGCTCCGGCCTGTCCGACACGTAAGCCGAGAGTGTCTGCGCCGCTCAGCACAGCCCCCGTCAAGTCCGCGACGCGGCCGAGTGCTCGTCGGCGGGCGGCGAAGTCCCATACGAGAGGACCGTCGGGGGAGCGCGACGTCCCGGCCGCGTCAGTGTGCGTCGTGAGCAGGTCAACCGCCGCGCCGAGCGTCCTGGCTGCCTCGGCCCATGGGTGCTCGATCGGCTGCGGGATCGGGAGCAGGCGGTGATCCCTGTCTTCGAGCGTTGGGATGGCGATGACCATACGCAGAGCGGCGTACTCGACAGGGTCTGTGCCCTGCGGCGGTGCGCTGGTGCCGTAGATCGTCGTCGCTCTCGCGGGGTTCACCAGGTGCCAGACGTGCCGTTCGATCGCGTCCAGCAAACCGTGGAACGACGCAACAGCGAGGTGGGCGTCTCGGAGGTCGTTGAATCGGTGGGCTGCGGTCTGGGAGGTGCCGGCGTGGATGTGTCGCGCTGCTTGCTCCATTAGCACGCCATACGTCGTCACGGCCGGACGCCGGCGATCTTCGCGTGGGCGGTTCGCAGACGGTGCTCGACGCGGGTGAGGCATGAGAGCTCAGCGCCGTCGACGCTCTGTTCCGCGAGGAGGTGGCTGACGTCGAGCGCGCAGTCGATGAGCTTCTGAACGACGTCGCGCGCCGCCTGGTGATCCTCGCCCGGCCGGAGGGGGCCGAGATCCATCGCCGGCGCGTCGGCGGCGAGGCCTTCGTGCAGCCACTCCAGCTCGTCGCGGGCTTCGCGCAGGTCCATCGCGACGTAGGCAAGCTCGACTCCCTCAGCGAAGTACGCAACGAGGCTGAGCCGAAGTGTTGAGTGGCCGGCCGTGTAGAGCAGTGACCAGAGTCCTGACCACGTCACGGGCGTCTGCTCGAGCAGTGCTCCTGCGGGTGCGATCCATCCGACAGACATCGTTCCTCCAGGAAGTCCTCGTTCTGCGTCCGTACTCGAATTCGACTTTGGTGCCGGCCGACCAACCTCCGAGCGATCAGTGCCCGGGCGGTGGACTACCAGTCGCGTGCCTGCCGGTGTGATCGATCGACGGGATGTCGATGACGCCGGATCACAGACGTAGGTGCGCCAACGGACGCGTAACACGCGAGGTGAAGCAGTGACGGGCTCGGCGAGGGTCGCGAGCAAGGAGATGGGCCATGACACCTCTGGCACCAAAGGTCGATCACACGAGCTCGGGCTCGCGTGTTACGCGTGACCGGGCGCACTACACGGCATGGAACTCACACCTCGAGTGCCGATCGGTGCAGCGTCATGGTGATGACGCTGCACCGCCTGACGGCCGGCGCCGGCTACCAGTACCTGTTGCGGCACACCGCTTCCGGGGACTGTGACCGTGCCGGTGCGACGTCGTTGACGGCCTACTACACCCAGTCCGGGAACCCGCCCGGCCGGTGGCTCGGGTCGGGTCTGCAGGGTGTCGGTGGAGCGGAAGCGGTTGGCATCGAGCGCGGTGATGTGGTGGACGAGCAGCCCATGGCGCGGCTGTTCGGAAAGGGGTGCGACCCGGCGACGGGCGTGCCGCTGGGCCGTGCCTACGTGACCGGCGACCCGGTGGCCAAGCGCGTCGAGGCCCAGGTGAAGGCCCTRCCCGAAGAGATGGATGGCGGGGCGCGGCGGTCAGCGATCGATGCGATCACACGCGTCGAGCTCGCGCGGGGTGCACCGAAGGCTGTGGCCGGCTTTGACCTGACGTTCACCCCACCGAAGTCGGTCTCGACGCTGTGGGCTGTCGCCGACGACCACACGCAGGCGACGGTGCTCGCCGCGCACCGAGCCGCGGTGGGTCAGGCGCTCAAGTTCCTCGAGGACCGGGCGCTGTACACGCGGACCGGGCACGCGGGATGTCGGCAAGAGCCGACGCAAGGCGCGATCGCAGTCGCGTTCGATCACTGGGACTCCCGGGCGGGGGACCCCAACCTGCACACGCACCTGGTGGTCGCGAACAAGGTGCAAGGCCTGGACGGGGCGTGGCGGTCGCTGGACTCCCGGGCGCTGCACCACGCGACGGTCGCGATCTCCGAGGTCTACGACGCCCTGATGGCCGACGAGCTGGCACGACGTTTGCCGGTGCGGTGGGGCTGGCGGCACCGCGGGGCACGACGCAGCCCGCGGCTCGAGGTCGACGGTGTCGCCGATGCGCTGATGGGGGAGTTCTCGACCCGATCCACCCGCATCGACGAAGTGATGACCGACGAGGTCGCCCGGTTCGCGGCCACCCACGGTCGCACGCCGAACCGGGTCGAGATCACCCGGCTTCGCCAACAGGTCACCCGCGCCACGCGTCCGAGCAAGCACGTTCGCCCGCTCGGCGAGCTGCTCATTGCCTGGCGCACTCGCGCGGCGGCATTAAGCGGGCGGACGCCGGCACAGCTCACCGCCGCGGTCCTTGGGCGAGAGCACAGCGTCCCACTGCGTGCCGACGCGATCCCCGCGGAGGTCATCGAGCGGGTGGCGCAGGTGGTGCTGGCCGGGGTGATGGAGCGCCGCTCGACCTGGACGCGGTGGAACGTGCTCGCCGAGGCAGCCAGGGTGACTCGCGGCTTCGCGATGGCCAGCGTCACCGATCGACTCGTCCTGCTCGACTCCGTGACGAGCGCAGCCGTGCGCGACGGTGTCTCGACAGCTGCACCAGCCCTGTTCGAGTCCCGCCCGGCGTATCAGCGTCCGGACGGGACCTCCGCGTTCGACCGCCCCGACGAAGAGCGGTTCACCGATCGGCGAGTCCTGGACGCGGAAGCCCGCCTACTCACAGCGGCGACGACCGAGAACGGCCCGGCGACATCGATGGCGGCGCTGGTCGTGGCCGCCTCAGACGGCCACACACGGCTCGCGCCGGACCAGGTGGACGTCGTGCGGCAGGTCGCGACCTCCGCGCGCCGCCTCGATGTGCTCGTTGGGCCGGCTGGCTCGGGCAAGACCACCACCCTGCGCGGCGTGCGTCGGGCATGGGAACACTCCTACGGGCGCGGTGCGGTCATCGGGCTGGCACCGTCGTCGTCGGCCGCCGCGGAGTTGGCCCGGGCACTGGGGATCGCGTGCGAGAACACGGCCAAGTGGACCTTCGAGTCCACCGGCCAGGGCGCCGACCGGCGCGCCGCCCTCACCACCCGGCTGACCGTCGCCCGCGATCGGGCGGCGCGTGACGGGGACGTGCGAGCGTTGCGGACGATCGAGACGGCGCTGGCCGCGCAGGCCCGCGAGAGCGGCCGATGGTCCCTGCGGGCGGGCCAGCTCGTGATCGTCGACGAAGCATCCCTCGCGGGGACGCTCACCCTGGACACCCTCGTCACTCAGGCGGGGACGGCAGGGGCGAAGGTGCTGCTTGTCGGGGACCACGGACAACTGTCCGCGGTCGACGCGGGTGGGGCGTTCGCGTTGCTGGCCGACCGCACGCGCCCTGCGCGGCTCACGTCCTTGTGGCGGTTCAGCCACCCGTGGGAAGCCGCGGCCAGTCTCGGCCTGCGCGATGGGGATCCCCGGGTGGTCGAGGAGTACGTCGAGCACGACCGGGTGCACGCCGGAGCCGCCGAGGCGATGCTCGAGGACGCCTACACGGCGTGGGCGACCGACGTCGAGGACGGCATCGACGCGATCCTGATCGCACCCGACGCCCGGACCGTCGCCGCGCTGAACGCCCGAGCCCACCGCGACCGCATTGCCGACGGACTCGTGACCGGCGACGGCGTGGCCTCGGCATCCGGGGAACGAATCGGTGTGGGGGACCGGATCGTCACCCGACGCAACGAGCGCACCCTTCGCCCCGCAAACGCCGGCCCCCACTCTTATGTGCGCAACGGGGACCTCTGGACCGTCACGCACACCCACCCCGACGGATCACTGACCGCCGCCCGGACACGGTCGGCCATGGACCCGGGGGCGGCATCCGTGCTGCTCCCTGCTGACTACGTCGCGCAGGATGTCGAGCTCGGGTACGCCAGCACCACCCACCGCGCGCAGGGCATCACCGTCGACCACACGCACGTGCTGGCCCACCCCGGCATGGCTCGAGAGAACCTGTACGTCGCGATGACCCGCGGACGTCACGCCAACCACGTCTACGTCGCGCTGGACGCCGTCGACCCGGAGTGCGACGACCTGCCCGACGCCCCCACCAGCAGTGCCGGGCACGGCGTGCTGGCCGCGATTATCACCACGCCGAACGCCGAACGGTCCGCCACGGCGCAGATCGCCGCCGAGCAGGACGCCGCCGGTTCGATGCACCGACTGGAACCCATCCGCCGCACCCTGCTCGCCGAAGCCTCCCGCAGCCGCTGGACCATAGCCCTGGACCGGGCAGGACTTCGCGCCGAGACGATCCGCGCCCTGCGGACGGCACCCGAGGCAGGAACGCTGTTCACGACGCTCGATCGGGTCGCCACTCTCGCCCCCGATCCCGTGGCCATGGTCGACGAACTGGTCGACGCCACGACCGCCGACGCCTCCGTCGAGGCACTGACAAGAGAGGCGAGCCGCTGGCTGCGCGCACACGCCGAGACCCCCCAGGAAGTCCCCGCATCGAGCAGCAGCGCCGGCCTCGATCACGACGGCATCGCAATGCTCACCACCATCGAGCACCTGATCGCCCAACGAGCGGCCGCGCTGACCGACGCCGTGCTCGCCGAGCAGCCGGCCTGGCTCGAGCGGCTCGGCCCAGAACCGCGTGACCCGCGCGCACGTGCAGCGTGGCTCGCGGAGATCACCGCCACCGTCGCGCACCTGGACGAACAACGGCCGCAGCTGCACAGACCGGCCCAGGCACCGACCGGCCCTACTGAGAGCGCCGCGACCCGAGGAGTTGCGATCCGATGACCCGCACGAGGCGCAGGGCACCGACTGCCCGGCAGGGGTTCTTCCCTCAGCGCACGTTCATGGCGCCGATCGGGCCGCCCACCCCGATCGTCTGGTCCGCGTTCACCGCAGCCGAGCAAGAACTGCTGCTCGAGGACCTCGACATGTGGGTGACCTGGCTCGCCGAGCGCTACCGGCTTGACCATCGCGTCGTGCCTGCGTGCTGGACTCAGCACCCGGAACTCATCGAGGAGCTGTCCGCTCTACAACTTGCGTGGCAAGGCGCGTTCTCCATGAGCGCGGTCCCCGATGCCCCCTTGAACTGGCACGAACGCTTCGCCGTCGCCCGCCTACGACTCGCTGACTGGGTCGCTCGAACCGGATGTCGGCCGGACGCGCACCGTTCGCTCTAGACGGTGCGACTCGACCGCTCGTCGTTGAGTGATTCGTCTACCAACACCTGTCCTTTCACGAGCGACGACACGAGTCGAGCGTTTGCGCCCGCGAGTCGGCGCTGTCCCAGTCCACGATCCGCATGCACCACGCGGTCGCGCACCTCGCGCGGCGCGAGGGCGACCCGCGTATTTGGGGTACCGGTTCAGCGCCGTGAGAAGCGCCTCGACCGCGCAAAATCAGTCCGCCGCGCCGAGCAGCATGGGTAACGGAACGTAGGTCCCAACAGGCCGCCCCCACAATTGATTGAGTCGGGCTTCAACGCAGATTCCAGCATACGCACCGGTCTTTACCTGAACCACGTATGCACCGGTGATCGTTCCGTCCTTCCCCGCCCCCAGGGTGCTGTTCAGCAATACGGTGCCCTGAGATATCTCGGAATTTCTGGAAGCGTCCGACCCGCATTGGCTGGAGCGGTCGAGGGGGCTGTCGAGGCCAACCATTCGCACGGCTAGAAGGTCACCAACCGGCGCTATGCCGCGCACCGTGACCTCCAGGCGGGTAAGACCGACCGGGGACCCCGGAACACCTTCGTTTGGGGGAGGTGACGGTTCAGTCTGGTCCACCTTGACGTCGATAGCCGGAACATCTCGGCGGGTCAGCTGATCGCCGGCGACCACGAGGATCGCGCCGAGGCCTAGCAAGACCAGCGAGAGGCCGACGTTCTGCCAGCTGATTCGGGAGGGCAGCGAGATGTGTCCTGCCCTGACAGCTCGGCCCAGCGCGACCGCAATAAGCCATGTGAGCAGACCTAGAGCCAGGGGAAGTAGGTCCGCCGGGTCAAACACCCGAATCACGGCTTCATCTGGCGTCCCGCGATTGACCCTGTGCATCGCGATGTTCTGCGGCAGTATCGCGCGAGCGAATATGGCGACGAGAGCACCGCAGACAACATCCTCCCAACCCCACGTGATACCCGTCCGGACCGTGTCCGACGGCTCTTTCACGCCAGCTCCCGCAGCACGCTGGCGAGCTGACCTGGAAGCTCGTCCGGTGGCGAAGACATATGCGCCAACGAGGATGAGCACGAGCGCGAAAGCAACTACGGCCGGATAACTTCGCGTAAAGCGCAGGAGGGCATCACCGGTGATGCCGAGTGCGGCGAGCGCACCAACCGCAAGCGCGACGACAGCAGCAACGGCCGGCGGAAAATCGCGGTGGCGGATTCGTGGACTCAAGGGCGGCCCCCGTCCCAGATGAGAGTTGAGTCTCAGGCCGCTTCCGGTATACCGAGATCCGCTTGACCGTGATTGCAATCACTGCCGCTCCAAGCGCTGCAGCGAGGATGCGTCCCGTGCCCGATGGCGGGTAGCTCGTGCGGCTCACTCGTTTTCCCCCTACGGCTCCGCTCCACGCTCCGCTCCAAGGTTCCGCTGCCGGTGCAAGCGCTGGCAAGCATTTAGGGGCGAACCTCTAAGCGGCTCTGCGGTGAGCGGACGGACCCGGCGTACGCCAGGGCGCCGCGGCGCCGCAAGGTCGCGCGCGCAGACCTACCCGCGCTGTTGAACCGACTTCCCACCGAGCTCCAGCAGCCAGTTGAGGCAGTCCTTCACGGTTCGTCGGAGACGAAGAGCATGGAGGCGTGCTGGACCGCGTCCCACATGCGGCATGGAACTGCGAGTGCTCGTGTGCGGCACAGTTCAACGGTTTGCTGACTGGGCCGCCGAAAGGCATCGGCGGCGGAATCGCCGTGGCGACGGAGTAAACCACCCGCTCCTTAACGCTGCTCCCGCCGGGTACCGTCGCGGAATTGGTGTTGAGGTTCTGGTCCTACCTGCTGCCGGTGATCGCCTCCGTCGAGTCTCCTTGGGGCGAAGTCCCGAGAGTCGCCTACTGCGAGAGCAGCAACGGGCATTTCGGGTCTGCTCCCAGGGGCATCGGGAGACCCGATTGAGCGCGCCGCGATCAACACGCGCGTGGCGGAGTCTCGCAGCAGGTCGGGGCGTCCCTCGCTCCAGCCGGCGATGTAGGGAAGGGAGTAGTTCGCGGTGTCCATGCCGGCGGTGGCAGCGACGAGGTAGGCGATTGATTCAGCTTCGACCTCGGCGCGTCCGCGGCACTGCGGGTTGCTGGCGTAGTCGGGGAAGCGGTGTTCGTGGTCGGCGCGGATGTGCCCGAGTTCGTGGGCGAGTGTCTTGGTCGATTGTGCTGGTTCGACGTCGTCGCGGATCCGCACGGTGTTGGAGCGGTAGGCGGTGTACCCGTTGGCGCCCGGTGGGCACGGGCCGCGTTCGAGCGCGAACCCGTCGTCGGCGACCAGAGCCGCGAGGTGCGCCCAGAGGTGCTCCGGACCGTCTCCTGTCAGCACGTGCGGTTCGACGGTGGGGAGCGGAGCACCGTCGGTCTGGCTGACGTCGAAGACGTGCACCACGCGGAAGCCGCGCAGTTCACGCATGGAAACTGGCTCCGCGTCCGCCGAGCGCGCCACCATCGGTTCTCCCTCGCGGGTTCGCGCGTCGGCGTCGGCGGTCGCGGACCGGTAGGTGCAGGGGGCGAGGATCCCGATGCCGTGCTCGCCCTTGATCACACGTCGTCCCAGGTTGTTCCAGGTGCGGATGCCGGCGACGCGGGTCGCGTCGGGTCGTTGCGCGGCGATGAGCAGCACGTTGGAGGGGGAGTAGGTCGGGAAGCGGGCGGCGGCGATGAGCATCTGCCGCCAGCGGTCGGAGTGGACGAGGTCGGCCACGGCGGCCACGAGCTTGTCGTGCAGTGCGGCGAGGCGTTCATCGCTGGACGGTGAGTTGCGGCCGATCATCGTTAGCGGCCTGCGGGTGCGGGGTGGGTGGTTCCGGCGGGGAGCAGGGCGCCTTTGCAGATGGGGTTGGACCAGCCGAGGTAGCCGTTGCCGTGCAGGTACATCGCGGACAGGCGGGCGAAGCTGATCAGGTAGACGCCGCCGTGGTTGCCGGTGGCGGAGTCGAAGACCTCGTTGGCGGTGAGCAGGATCTTGGCCGGGTCGCAGCCGGGGTCGGTTTGCACCACCAGGGAGGCGTGCCCGAAGGGTCGCCCGGTGTTCCAGAACGTGAATGCGCCCAGCGGTGGGCAGGCGTCGGCGGGGTGGGCGTGCCCGCTGGCGAGCATCTCGGTCCAGTGGGCTTTCGCGGAGGTGAACCCGGACCCGACGTACCCGTAGGCGCGGCAGGCGAGCCGGTCGCACAGCTGGCGCCAGCCGGAGGTGACCCCCACGTAGGCCAGGCCATTCCGCACGGCGGTCGCCACGTCGGCCGGTGTGCCGGCCGGGACGGCGACTTCGCCGCTGCCGACCGGGACTGCGCAT